>NZ_PIGG01000075.1 GCF_002924445.1 Minwuia thermotolerans | reverse complement strand
CTACTCTATGATGGACGCGACGACGCCGGCGCCGACGGTGCGTCCGCCCTCGCGGATGGCGAAGCGCAGGCCCTCGTCCATCGCGATCGGGTTGATCAGCTGCACCGTCATGGCGACGTTGTCGCCCGGCATCACCATCTCCGTGCCTTCCGGCAGTTCGATCACGCCCGTGACGTCCGTCGTCCGGAAATAGAACTGCGGCCGGTAGTTGCCGAAGAACGGCGTGTGACGGCCGCCCTCCTCCTTGGTCAGGATATAGGCCTCCGCCTTGAACTTCGTGTGCGGCGTGATCGAGCCCGGCTTCGCCAGAACCTGGCCGCGCTCCACGTCGTCGCGCGCCACGCCGCGCAGCAGCGCGCCGATGTTGTCGCCCGCCTCGCCCTGATCCAGCAGCTTGCGGAACATCTCCACGCCCGTGCACGTCGTCTTCTTGGTGTCGCGGATGCCGACGATCTCGACCTCCTCGCCAACCTTGACCACGCCGCGCTCCACGCGCCCCGTCACCACCGTGCCGCGGCCCGAGATCGAGAACACGTCCTCGATCGGCATCAGGAACGGCTGGTCCTTCGGACGCTCCGGCTGCGGCACGTACTCGTCCACCGCCTTCATCAGCTCCAGGATCGCCTTCTTGCCGATCTCGTCGTTCGTCCCCTCGACCGCCGCCAGCGCAGAGCCGCGGATGATCGGGATGTCGTCGCCGGGGAAATCGTACGAAGACAGCAGCTCGCGGATCTCCAGCTCGACCAGCTCCAGCAGTTCCTCGTCGTCGACCTGGTCGACCTTGTTCATGAACACCACCAGCGCCGGAACGCCCACCTGGCGCGCCAGCAGGATGTGCTCGCGCGTCTGCGGCATCGGACCGTCCGCCGCCGAAACCACCAGGATCGCGCCGTCCATCTGCGCAGCGCCCGTGATCATGTTCTTCACGTAGTCGGCGTGACCCGGGCAGTCGACATGCGCGTAGTGACGGTTCTCCGTCTCGTACTCCACATGCGCCGTCGAGATCGTGATGCCGCGCGCCTTCTCCTCCGGCGCGTTGTCGATGTCCGCGTACGACTTCACCGCGCCGCCATATTCCGCAAGCGTCATCGTGATCGCCGCCGTCAGCGTCGTCTTGCCGTGGTCAACATGGCCAATCGTGCCAACGTTGCAGTGCGGCTTGTTACGCTCAAACTTCTCCTTGGCCATATCCTAGCGCCTCGTTCTTCCTGGTTTCCGGCCGCGGCCCATCGACCGAGCAACACGGATTCTTATTTCAGCCTTCGCGACGACCCGGCGCGGCTGGAGCGGGTGATGGGAATCGAACCCACGTAACCAGCTTGGAAGGCTGGGGCTCTACCATTGAGCTACACCCGCCTGGATTCCGGCCTGCCGCCATGTCGTCCTGCGCCCGTGGACCTCGGCGTGAGCGATGGTGGAGGGAGTTGGATTCGAACCAACGTAGGCATAGCCAACGGGTTTACAGCCCGTCCCCTTTAACCACTCGGGCATCCCTCCGTATCGGCTCATGTCGGATGGTTTCGAGCGCGAGGTGCTCTATCGTCAAATCACCCGCCCTGTCAACCGCGTTGCCCGGCATCGCCGGACCGGTGCCCGCCCCCGGCGAATCCGCGCAGCGGGCCGGGACCCCCTGCGATCGCTGTTGCTCCGGACCGGCGCACTCAATATAAGCCCGCCGATGGATGATCGCAGAGACAATCGCGGCGGGCGCAGCGGCCCGCGCAATGACGGACGTGGCGGGCGCGGACGCGACGGCGGCGAACGCCGTCCCGGCGGCGGCCAGGGCCAGGGCCGCGGCGACCGGCCGCCCCGGCGCGAAGGCGCCCCGCGCCGCGACGATCGCAGTCAGGGTCCGGGCGGCGGCGACCGGCCACCCAGGCGCGACGACCGCGGTCAGGGCAGCGGCGACCGGCCACCCAGGCGCGACGACCGCGGTCAGGGCAGCGGCGACCGCCCGCCCCGGCGCGACGACCGCAGCCAGTCTCAGGGGCGCGGTGATCGCCCGCCCCGGCGCGAAGGCGGCGGCGATTATCGTGGCGACCGCGGCGCCCCTCGTGGCGGACAGGGCGACAGCCGCCCGCCCCGGCGCGACGACCGGGACAATCGCGGCGATCGTGACCGGAGGGACGCCCGCGGCGACCGCGGCGGCTACAGGGGCGAACGCGGCGGCGACAGGCCGCCCAGGCGCGACGACCGGGAGGACCGCGGACCACGGCGCGACGATCGCGGACCGCGGCGCGAGGGCGGCGACGAACGGCCCTTCCGCACCCGCGAGGACCGCGAGCGCGAGGACCGCGTGGCCCGGGAGGGGCAGCGCGGCGACCGCCGCGACGGGCGCACTCATTTCCGCCGCCCCGAAGGGCGCGAGCCCGGCCGCCGCGAGCGGCCCGGCGGCAACCGCCGTCCGGTCTCCGTCGAGGTCCGGTCGGGCGGCAAGGGCGGCGGCGCTCAGGAAGGACAGCACTGGATCTTCGGCCGTCATGCCGTGCTGGCCGCACTGAACAATCCGAAGCGGGACATCGGCCGCCTGGTCGCCACCGAACAGATGGCGGAGCAGGCGGGCATCGCCGGTCACGCCCTGCTGGAGAAGGCGACCCGCGCAGACATGGACCACATGCTGGCCCGCTACGACGCCGACGCCACCCACGGCGGCATCGCGGCCTACGCCTCGACGCTCAATCCGCCCTCCGTGGAGAGCCTGCTGAAGCCCGAAGGCCGTTCGCTGGTCATCCTGCTCGATCAGGTCAGCGATCCGCACAATGTCGGCGCAGTGATGCGCACGGCCGCCGCCTTCGGGGCGCGGGCGGTGATCGCGCCGGAACGCAACGCGGCGCCGGTGACCGGCGCCCTGGCCCGGGCCGCTTCGGGGGCGCTGGAGAGCGTGCCCTATCTGCGCCCCACCAACCTTTCCCGGACGCTGGCCATGCTCAAGGAGTGGGGCTACTGGCGCATTGGCCTGGACGGCGCTGCGGAAAAGCCGATCGAGGCCGCGGCCGAGTTCGAGCGCGTCGCCCTGGTGCTCGGCGCCGAAGGCAAGGGGCTGAGGCGGCTCACGGCGGAGAACTGCGACCTGCTGGTCTCCATCCCCATGTCGGACGCCGTCGAGAGCCTGAACGTCTCCAATGCGGCCGCCATCGCCTGCTATGCCCTCTACCGCCGCGACGCGTGACAGGCGGGGCGTTTTCCGCTACCTCCTGCACTGTCGCCGGCGTGGCTCAACTGGTAGAGCAACCGCCTTGTAAGCGGTAGGTTGGGGGTTCAAGTCCCTCCGCCGGCACCACATCCCTTCCATGACCGTCCGCAGCCCGCGAGAAATCGTGATGGCGGCCATCGATTTTTCGCGCAACCGCAGGCTCCCGTGTGAGGTAGGGTAACACCCGGGGGTTAGTGATGCGGAATCCGCTCCGGCAGCTTTGGATCCTGGTTCGGGCCGCACTCGTTCTGGCGGCGGCCATGCCGCCGGCGGCGGCGGAGCCGACGCGGCTGGCCCAGACCCTTCTCACCCGTCCCGACGTTGTCGACGACCTGACGCCCGGCGGCGGGCGGGAGATGCGCCCCTACCCCAATGACGGCGCGCACCCGGCGCAGAACCCGCCCAGCTTCCGCTGGCGGCGGGGCAAGACGGGCGACGTCTACGAGGTGCGCATCGCCCTGGAGAGCGGCGAGGAACTGGTGCGCTTCTCTAGCGCCAATCTGCTGACCCTGAAGGAGCCGCTGCCGCCGGGCACCCACCGCTGGCGCCTCAGGCGCTGGCCCGCCTTCGCCGCGCCGCTGGACTGGACCGGGACACGCAGCTTCACCATCGGCCCCGACATCCGCCGCCGCTCGATCGAGAATCCGGCCGACGCCTATGCCCGCGCCGCCGAACGCAAACGCCCGCGCCTGCTACCCGGAGAGCCGGACCGTTCGCTGCTCATCGCCGACGCCTATATCGGCTGGAAGCGCGCCTTCTTCGACGAGGTCGCCGCCCGGACAGGAGCGCCGCCGCTGGCCCTGCCACGCAACGAGGCGGCGCTGGGGGCCGGCGGCGTCGACCAGCTCTCCCGCGAGGAACTGGTGGCGTTCCGCCGGGAGATTCGGGGCTCGGTCAACCGGGTGATGCGCCTGCTCCATGACGGGCTGATCGTCTGGGTGGTCACGCGTCACCTGCGCGACGACCGCTTCGGGCTGGACCAGGCGCTGGCGGCGGCGGACTGGCTGACCGAACTCGATGCCTTCGGGGCGACCTCGAACCAGGCGGCGGATCTGCTCAACCTGCGCGTGGCCAAGGCGCTGGCCGTGGCCTACGACATCGCGCACGAGGAACTGGACGGCGGCCAGCGGCGGCGGATGCTGACCGCCATCGAGAACCGGGTGCAACAGACCTTCGACGCCTATGTCGTCGATGACAGCCGCGCCATCGCCGCCTATCCCTACAACTCCCACGGCTACCGCCACGTGCTGGGCATCCTGTCGATCGCCACCGTCCTGGCCGGCGACACACCCCGCGCCCGGACCTGGTTCGAGGCCGCCTATCCGGTCTTCATCGGGCTCGGCAATCCCTGGGGCGGTGATGACGGCGGCTACGCCAACGGCGTCAACTACGGCGCCTGGGAGGTGCTCAACAACCTCGCCTACTGGGACGCCATCCGCAGCGCCACGGGCGTCGACTATTTCGAAGCCGGCTGGGCGCGCGAGGTCAGCGTCTTTCTCAACTACGTCATTCCCCCCGGCGCCCCCAACAGCGGCTTCGGCGACGGCGCCGAGGACTATCGCCCCTACGTCTGGGCCGAGACCGCGCGCATGCTGTTCGAGCGCACGCGCGAGCCGCTGGCCGGCCATCTCTACGCCGGCTGGCGGCGTCTCATCCGGGAAGGCGAACTCGACGCGTCGGAACTGCAGGAGGAGTTCGCCAGCTGGACCTTCCTGCTGGGCGCGGGCCAGCCGCCGGCGCCGATCGATACCGGCGGAGCCAGCGCCCGGCGGCTGCCCGGCGCCGCCGTCTTTCCCTCGATCGGCTGGGCGGCGCTGCACAGCGACCTGGCCGATCCCGACCGCTATTCGATCCTGTTCAAGTCCAGCCCCTATGGCAGCTTCAGCCACAGTCACGCCGACCAGAACAGCTTCATCATCAATGGCCGCCGGGAACCGCTGGCCATCGATTCCGGCTACTACGACACCCACAAGTCCCGCCACCACCTCGCCTGGACCACCCGCACCGAGGCGCACAACGCCATCACCTTCGATGGCGGCAAGGGTCAGCCCTGGGACGACATCGGCGCGCGCGGGCGCCTGACGCGCTTCACCAGCTGCCCCGGCTACGACGCCATCGCCGGCGACGCCACCGAGGCCTATGCCGGCCAGCTCGCCGCCGCGCAACGGACGATCATGTATCTCCGGCCGGATCAGGTTCTGGTCTATGACCACCTGGTGTCGGCGACGCCGCGGCGGTTCGAATGGAACATTCACGCCCGGCGCCGGATGGAGCCGACCGCGGATGGCGGCATCCGGCTGGCCATGGACACGGGCCGGGTCTGCATCCGCCAGATCGCCGGACCTGAAAGCGGCTTCGGCCAGACAACCGATTTTCCGCGCGAGCCCAGCAAGCGCCTGCAGCCGGGCTGGCAGCCGCAATGGCATGGCCGCTACACCGTAGCCCGGCCGACGACCAGCGCCGACTGGCTGTTCCTGATCTCGCTCGACTGCGCCGAGGCCGATGTCGGCGAGGTTGCGGTCACGGCCGGCGGCTACCGCGTGCGCATCGGCGACCGGATCGCGCATCTCGGTCCTTCGGCGGAACTGGCCGTCCCCGCCGAGGGCCCGGCCGACCCCGGCCAATGCCACGCGCCGCCGAAGCGGGAGCTGATCGCCGGCATCCGGGAGGTTGACGACGACACCAGCGGCCCGCACCCGCCGGCGCCCGACGCGCGCTCCGCGATCCGCCGGCTCAGGATCGGGAACTGACATGGTCCGGGCCCTTCCCATCGCGGTGCTGCTGGCACTCCTGCTGACGACGCCGCTTGCAGCGCAGGAGCGCCAGCGCCTGGTCATCGCCACGGGCTCGATCACCGGCCTCTACTACGCGGCCGGCAACGCCATCTGCCGCGTGCTGGAACGCCGCCCCGGCAACCGCTTTGACTGCAGCGTCATGGAGACGGCAGGCTCGGGGGAGAATCTGGACCTGCTGCACGCGGGACGGGCCGACCTTGCCATGGCCCAGTCGGACGTGCTCGCCGCGCGGCCGGGCGCCGGCGAGCGGCTCGCCATCGCCGCGCTGTACCCCGAGGTCTTCCAGGTCGTGGGCCGCCGCGGTCTGGGTATGGCGTTCGCCGCCGATGCGCTGGCGCACCGGTTCAACATCGGCATGCCGGGATCGGGGACGCGGCTGACGCTGGAGGCGCTGATGCGGACCAACGACATCGACCTGACCGATTTCGCGGATCCTGTCGAGCTTTCGGGCGCCGAGGAGGCCAGCGCATTCTGCCGCGGCCGGATCGACGGCTTCGTCTTTCTGTCCGGCATCCCCAATTCGAAGATCGCATCGGTGCTGAAGAACTGCGACGGGGCCATCCTGGGCTTTGTGCGCAGCAACGTGGCCGATTTCGTCCGCGGCCGCCGCGGCATCGACTTCTTCCGCTTCCGCCGCAACACCTATCCGGAGATGACGGAGACCCTGGATACCTTCGCCGTCACCGCGCTGCTTGTCGCATCGCCCCGGACGGAAGACAGCATGGTGCGCGAGATCCTGGGCGCGATGCTGACCGACATCGACTGGTTCACCCGCCTGCACCCGGCCTGGGGTCAGCTGCTGCCGGCGGAGATGGCGCTGAACATGGAGCGCCAGATGATGCACCCGGCGGCCGAGACGGTCTACGTCGCGAACGCCATCATCAGCGAGTGAGTGCGGCAGGCCACCTGCGCGGCATTTGCAATGGCAATCGCATCGGACCCGCAATAATCTATCTGCATTAATCAAGGCAAGTCCGGGGAGGAAGGACGATGATCGAGATCGAACCTTCGGGCGGCGGCGTCGGCGCCTTCGTCCGCGGCGTCGACCTGTCGAGCGATGTCAGCGGCGATGTCGCCGGCGAACTGCGCGCGGCGCTGGGCGACCACGGCGTCCTGTTCTTCCGCGACCAGAAGCTCGCGCCGGAGGATCACATCGCCTTCGCGGAGAAGTTCGGCGCGATCAACGTCAACCGCTTCTTCGCGAAGAACGAGGACTATCCGCAGATCGCCATGGTGGCCAAGGAGCCGGAGCAGACGGGCAATATCGGCGGCAGCTGGCACACCGATCATTCCTACGACCGGGAGCCGGCGCTGGGCTCGATCCTGGTCGCGCGGGAAGTGCCGGCGCAGGGCGGCGACACGCTGTTCGCCAACATGTACGCGGCCTGGGAGGCCCTTTCCGAGGGACTGAAGCGGACGCTTGAGGGACTGAACGCTGTCCATTCGAGCCGCCACGTCTTCGGTGCGAAGTCTGGCTACGCGCCGCGGCAGGACGGACGCATCGGCAATCCCGACCTGGCGACGCAGGACGCGGTCCACCCGGCGGTCATCACCCATCCGATCAGCGGCCGCAGGGCGCTCTACGTCAATGGCGGCTTCACCATCCGTTTCGACGGCTGGACCGAGGAAGAGAGCCGGCCCTTGCTGCAGTACCTTTACGCCCATGCCGCGCGGCCCGAGTTCACCTACCGCTTCAGGTGGGAGGACGGCTCGGTCGCCTTCTGGGACAACCGCGCCACCTGGCACTACGCGGTCAATGACTATCACGGCCAGCGCCGCGTCATGCACCGCATCACCGTCGAAGGCTGCGCGCTGAGCTGACTGCGGGCATCCGGTCAGACCGTCGACTCGCGGCCACGCCGCTCCGCCCCCCCCCCCCGCACAGAGGCGGGGACGACACGCCGAGTGAGTGGCGGCGTCAATTCAGGCCAGATCTGGGACTACCGCTCCCGGAAGCCTTCCTGCTTCAGCCGCAGGAAGGGCTTCAACAGATAGGTCAGCACCGAGCGGTCGCCGGTGTGGATGTCGACAGCCGCCTGCATGCCCGGCGTGATCGGCAGCACCGCGCCGGACTTGTCGGTGAAGCTGCTCCGGGTCTCGATCACCACATCGAAGTAGGGCTCGCCTGACGGCAGGCGGTTGGCGTCGGCGCCGATGCGGATGACCCGGCCGTTGAGCGCGCCGTACTGGAAGAAGTCGTAGGCGGTGATCTTCACCCTGGCTTCCTGGCCGACCTCGACATAGCCGCGGTCGACGGGATTGAGCTTGGCCTGGATCACCAGGGTCTCGTCCAGCGGCACGATCTCCATGATCGGTTCGCCGGGACGGACCACGCCGCCGATGGTGTTGGCGGTCAGGTTCTTGACCACGCCGTCGATGGGGCTGCGGATCGTGGCCCGGAGCTGCTGGTCGGTTGCCTCGGAGAGCAACTCGACCAGGCGCCCAAGCTCCTGTTCGGTCTTGGACAGCGCTTCCGTGGCCTCGGCGTGAACGCGGAGTTCCTCCTCCTCGATGCGGTCGCGCGCCTCGTCGATCGAGGCGTTGACGCGCGGGATCGCCTTGCGCGTGGTATCCAGCCGGCCTTCCAGGTCCTGCACCTCAGCCTCCAGTTCCAGGTGCTCGATGCGGGGCGTGAGGCTCTTTTCCAGCAGCCCCGCGGAGATCTCGAAGCGCTTGCGGGCGACCGCGAGGTTGCCCTCCAGCGCCCGCGCCTTCGACTGCAGTTCGGCCAGTTCCGCCTGGCGCTGGCGAAGCTGGTTGCGCAGCAGGCTGGCCTGGGAACGCGACTGGTTGCGCCGGCTTTCATAGGCTTCGGTCTCGATGGCCACGAGGTCGGGGTGCCGTTCGGCGGCCTCCGGAGGAAATTCGAGCGGCTTGTCCGATTCGAGCGCCTGACCCGAAGCGAGCGCGCGGTGGCGCGCGGCGCTCAGTTTCAGCGCGTCGACGCGGTAGAGCAGTTCCTCGCGATTGGCCTGGTTGGGCGCCAGTCCGATGCGGATCAGCGGCTCGTTGGCGGCCACGATCTGACCTTCGGAGACCAGGATCTCCTCAACGATGCCGCCCTCCAGGTGCTGGATCTTCTTCAGCTTGCCCTGGGGCTTCACCTCGCCCGGGGCGACAGCCACCTCGTCGAGCTGCGCGGTGCCCGCCCAGACGCCGAAACCGATCACCAGCAGAATGACGATCAGGGCGAAGACGCGCCAGCCCCGGGCGCGGGCCCGGATCTGAAGGCGCTCGATGCGTTCTTCCGTTGTCATTGCGCCGCCTCCACGGGCGTCTCCTCGCGCGGGGCCGGCGGCCCGGCGTCAGGCGCCGTCGGCGCCGGAGCGCGGCGGATGATGGTGGGCAGGATCTCGCGCGCGGGTCCGCCGCGCACGACCACGCCCTTCTCCAGAACGATGATGTTGTGACACGCCGACAGCAGCAGCGGGCTATGGGAGACGATGACGATCGTGCGTTCCCGACCCAGCCGCGCCAGGCAGTCGCGAAGCTGTTCCTCCGCCGCGCGGTCCAGGCTGGCCGAGGGCTCGTCCATCAGCAGCACCGCCGGATCGCCGATCAGCGCCCGGGCGATGGCCAGGCGCTGCCGCTGGCCGCCCGAAAGCGTCCGGCCGCCCTCGCCGACCACGGTTTCGTAGCCATCGGGCAGGTCGACGATGAATTCGTGCGCGCCGACCGCGGCGGCCGCCTTCAGGATGTCCTCATCGGTGACGTCATCGCGCCCGCGCGCAAGATTCTCGCGGATGGTGCCGGCCAGCAGCACGTTCTCCTGGGGGACGTAGCCGATCCAGTTGGCGAGCTGGGTGACGGTGAACTGACCGATATCGGCGCCGTCGAGCAGCACCCGCCCCTTGTCGGGGCGGTAGAGACCCTGGATCAGCTTCAGCAGCGTCGTCTTGCCGGAGCCATTGGGGCCGACGATGGCGTGCACGCCGCGGGCCGGCACGCGGATGCGGATATCGCGCAGCACCGGCTCGGCCTGGGGATCGAAGCCGAAGCTGACCTGCTCCACGGTCACCGCACCCTCGGGCCGGGGAAGCTGCATGGCGCTCTCGCGGTAGTCGTCGGCCATTGCCAGCACCTCCGCCACCCGCTTGCCCGCCTGGCGCGCCATGACGAGGTTGCGCCACTGGCCGACCAGCTGGGCGAAGGGCCCGACGATGCGGGAGGCCAGCATGTTGGTGGCGACCAGGGAGCCGATGGAGATCTGCTGGTCGATGATCGCCAGCGCCCCCACGGTGGTGATGGCGATGGTGGTGGAAACGGTCAGGCTGACGCCGACATTGCCGTAGCTGTCGGAGACGGCGCCGCGGGCCATGGCGCCCTCGATGGCGTCGACCTGCCGATCGCGCCACATGGGCGTCACCGCCTTCTCCAGCGCCAGCGCCTTGATCGTTGTGCGGTTCTGGATGATGTCGGCCAGGAAACCGTCACGGCTGAGCTGACGGCTGCGTTCGGCGCTGGCGGCGTGGCTCATGGCGAAGCCGGAACGCAGCGCAAACAGCACGAAGACCGCTGCGGCCACGACGATCACCCAGACCAGCGGCGGGGCGATGATGTAGATGATGCCCAGGAAAAGGATCGCGAAGGGCAGATCGACCAGCATGATCACCGGCGGGCCGGCGACGGCATTGCGCACCGTGTCGGCGTCGCGGAACAGCCCCTGCCAGTAGGACGCCGGCCGCGATTCCAGCGCCCGGAGCGGCAGGCGATTGAGCTTCTCGAACAGGCGCTTGCCGAACTCCAGGTCGAAGCGCAGCGAGGCCCGCTGCACCACGCGGCTGCGGGTCTGGCGCAGCAGGAAATCGAAGACGATGACGATGCCGACGCCGATCGCCAGGCCCTGCAGCGTGGTCAGTCCGGCCTTGGCGACGACGCGGTCATAGACCTGCAGCACGAACACGGGCACCGCGAGCGCCATCAGGTTGACGAACAGGCTGAGCGTCAGCAGTTCGCCGGTCGCCGGCAGAATGGGGCCGATCAACGATCTGAATGCGGGTTTGTCCACAGCGCCTCTATGCTACATCACGCCGGTTTTGTCACGCGGCCGGCATCACCCCGGCGGCAGTTGCCCGCCGATGGATTGCAGATCGGCCTCGGACACCGTCGCGCCGTTGGTATCCGCGATCACCTGATAGCCGGCGGCAGCCACATCGTCGTCGAAGATCAGGTGCTGTCCGTCGAAGATGTAGGCGGAACCTGCGCCGACGCCGGAATTGGTGCCGTCATAGGCCGCGCCGATGGTGGCGAACGTCGCCGTCACCCCGACATCATCGAAGCCGCCCTGTCCGGTGTCGAATTCAAAGGTATCCCCGCCGCCGTCCGCCGTACCGCTGAAATCGGTAATCAGATCGACCGCGACGCCGGCGGCATCGACGGTCTGGTTGGCGGCGACGACCTGCAGATCGGAGGTGGAGAGATACTGGAAGCCATCGGCGCCGTCGCCGCCGGTGAGCTGATCCGCTCCGTCGCCGCCTTCGAGGAAGTCGTCTCCGGCGCCGCCCTCCAGGGTCTGGGCGCCCAGGCCGCCGGCCAGCAGATCATTGCCGCCGCCGCCGAAGAGCTGGTTCGATTCGTTGTCCTGCCCGGTGATCGTGTCTGCGAAATCGGACCCGATCACATGCTCGATGCTGGTCAGCGTGTCGCTGCCGCCGTCGCCGTCGCTGGCCGCCTGATCCAGCCCCAGATCCACGTTCACGCCCGCTGCGGCGCCCGAATAGTCGACGAAGTCGCCGGTGACGCCGCCGGCGCCGCCGTTCAGCACGTCGGTGCCCGCGCCGCCGATCAGCGTGTCGTCGCCGCCGCCGCCGGAAATGCTGTCGTCGCCGCCACCGCCATCCAGCACGTTGTCGGCTCCGTCGCCGGTAATCGTGTCGGCAGCGCCCGAGCCGACGACGTTCTCGATCTGCAGCAGCACGTCGGTTTCGCCGGCGATGCTGTCGAGGGCCGTTCCGGCCACGAGATCGACCACCATAGGCCCGCCGTTCAGCGAGAAATCGGCCGTGTCGATGCCGGCGCTGCCATCCAGGGTGTCGACCCCCGCGCCGCCGTCCAGCGTATCGTCGCCGCCCAGGCCCTGCATGCTGTCATTGCCCGCGCCGCCCGACATGAAGTCGTTGCCCAGCCCGCCGGTGATCGTGTCGATGTCGTCGCCGCCGAAGAGGCTGTCGTTCCCGTCGCCGCCGCCGATGATGTCGATGCCGCCATTGCCGAGCAGCAGGCTGCCCGTGCCGGCGGCCACCAGCGTGTCGCCGAAGGCGGAACCGGTGACGTTCTCGACGCCGGTCAGCGTGTCCGTGAAGCCGCCGCCGTCGGTCGCCGTGCCCGTGGACAGGTCCACGCTGACGCCGTTCGCGTCGTCGAAGTAGCTGACGATGTCCGCGCCCGCGCCGCCGATGATGGAGTCCGCGCCGAGTCCGCCGACCAGCGTGTCGTCGTCGTCGCCGCCATCCAGGGTGTCGTCGCCGTCGCCGCCGTCGAGCTGATCGAAGCCCGAGCTGCCGAACACGGAGTCCGCGCCGTCGCCGCCATCGAGCAGGTCATTCTCGCTGCCGGCGTCGATGGTGTCGGCGCCGGCGCCGCCGGAGACCGTATCGTTGCCGAAGGAGCCGTCGAGGAAGTCGTCGCCCGCGCCGCCGTCGACGGAGTCGTCGCCAAGGCCGGCATTGACAAAGTCGGCCCCGTCGCCCGTGGCGATGCTGTCATTGCCGTCGCCGCCGGCCACCGTGTCGTTGCCGAGCGCCGTGGTGATGGCGTCATCGCCGCCGCCGCCGTCGATCACGTCGGCGCCGCCGGAACCGCCATTCAGCGTATCGTTGCCGAGGCCGCCGTTCAGCGTATCGTCCAGCGCGCCGCCGGCGAAGAGGTCGTTGCCATTGCCGCCGGTGAGATCGGCGCGCTCGAAATTGATGAAGGTCTTGGCATTGCCGGTTCCGCTGAAGCCCGTCGCCACCGTGATGTCGGTCGCCGAGCCGTCCATGGTGATGTCGAAGTTCTCGCCGCTGAAATCGACCTGCAGCAGATCGACGCCATCGCCGCCATCCATGGCGTCGCCATTCCCCGAACCGTTCGGATTGATCGTGTCGTCGCCGGCGCCGCCGGAGAGCGTGTTCAGGTTGTTCGAGCCGCCCAGCAGGAAGTCGTTGCCGCCATTGCCGCGGAACTCGACCGAGGAACCGCTTCCCAGCAGGGTGTCGTCGCCGTCCGAGCCGCGCACGGCCTGGATATTCGACAGGTCCTGCGTGTAGGCGGTCAGGTTGATGACGACGTTGGCGATGCCGGTCGAGGCGTTGAAGTCCACGGAGTCCACATTGGTGCGGTCATATCGGACCAGGTTGAAGCCGGCGCCGCCGTCGATGGTGTCATTGCCCTCATCGGGGATGAAGCGGTCGTCGCCCGCGCCGCCCAGCATGGAATCGGCGAAGGTGCTGCCGCGCACTTCGTCGATGGCGGCGAAGATGTCGGTGCCGCCGTCGCCGTCGTCGCTGGTCGTGCCGGCGCCGATGTCGAGGCTCACGCCCGCCGAAGCCGTGATGTAGTCGAGCCGGTCGAAGCCGCCGCCGCCGGTGAAGTCGTCATTGCCGGCGCCGCCGCGGAACTGGAAGAACTCGTTGAAATCGATCAGGTCGGCGCTGACCGTGTCGTCGCCGGTGCCGCCGACCAGCATCAGCCCGCCGGTGATCCCGTCGATCAGGTTGACGCCTTCCAGTGTGTCGGTGCCGCCGGACTTCACGACCGTGCCCGAGATGTTGCCGATACTCGCGTTGATGCCCAGGGACTGGTCGTCGTAGAGGAGGGCGAAGAAGCCTTCGCCCGGCGCGATGAATTCGATCAGATTGCTGTCTGCGCCGGGCCGGATGATGTCGCCCGAACCGTCGTTCGCGCCGGGCCGAAGCGTGTCCGCGCCATTGCCGCCGATCAGCGTGTCCTGTCCAGCGCCGCCTTCCAGCAGGTCGGCGCCCTCGCCGCCGACCATGCTGTCATTGCCGGTGCCGCCGCGCAGCACGTCATCTCCGGCATTGCCGGTCAGGGTGTCGTCGCCGGCATTGCCGAACAGCAGGTCCGTATCTGCCCCGCCCGTCAGCGCATTGGCGCCGGCGTCGCCGGCCTGCGCCAGACCCGTGGAATCGAGGCCGAAGAAGATGGCGATCTGGTCGTAGGAAACCGCGCCGGCGTCGTCATAGCGGGTGGTCACGGCGATATCGTCGAAGCCGTCGCCGTTGATGTCGCCGATCATGGCGACGCCCTGGCCGAGATAGATATTGTCCACCGGTGCAGAGGTGATGGTGACGCCGTCGGTGCCGTCGATCGTGGACAGGTCGAAACTCGTCTCGGCAACCGCCTGGCCGGGGCCGAAGATGACATAGGCCTCGCCGACATTGCTGTAGCTGCCGTAGTCGACGCCTTCGGCGCCGAT
>NZ_PIGG01000074.1:67412-76981 GCF_002924445.1 Minwuia thermotolerans | reverse complement strand
TGAGCACGATCCTCGACGACTACAGCCGCTACATCGTCGCCTGGAAACTCTGCACCACGATGAAAGCCGGCGATGTCACAGACACGCTTGAGCTGGCGCTCGAGGCGTCGGGCTGTGATACGGCAACCGTTGGACACCGACCACGGCTGCTCAGCGACAACGGCTCGTCGTACATCTCCCACGACCTGGCGGACTGGCTCGGCGAGCGCAGCATGGAACATGTCCGTGGCGCCCCGAACCACCCGCAGACCCAGGGCAAGATCGAGCGCTGGCACCAGACCCTCAAGAACCGCATCCTGCTCGAGAACTACTATCTGCCGGGTGCCCTCGAGCAGGCCGTCGAAGCCTTCGTCGAGCATTACAACCACCGCCGATACCACGAGAGCATCGGCAATCTCACCCCGGCCGACGTCTATCTCGGGCGCGGCCAGGACACGCTCCGGGAAAGGAGGAAGATCAAGGAGCAGACCCTGAAACAGCGCCGCTTGCTCAACCAGAGACAGGCCGCGTAGAATCGAAACCGATGAGCCAGATCCTCCAAAGGCACATCACGTCAAGACGCCCATTTTATCTGACGACGGACAAGCCGGGACATTGTGGCATCAGAGATCACGCCCTTGCGCACGCTCGGAAACAGAAAGCCGTCGCGTGCATGCCTTCTGGCCTGCCGGATAACGTCCTGCGCTTCTTTCGACAATGGGACGCGGAAATCGGGAGTCGTATCGCGCCGGCCCTTCATGGCTTCGCCCGGTATTGTCCACACATCGCCAGCAAGTTGATCTTCATGCAGATGACGAAGCGGCCCGGATCGCACGCCAGTCAAAATCAGTAGCCGAAGGGCCAGATGAGTCACGGTGCCGTCGGACAGGCTGGCGTAGAAGGCCGGCACCTCCCTCCAGTGCAACGCAGGCACGTGCTTCGCCTTGTGCCGCTGCTTGCCCAAGAGCGCACGCGCCTTGGCGACCGCCTGCAAGTCCACATCCAGGCCCAGCGCCGCTGCATGGTTCATGCAGATGTTCAGCCGGTTCATGGCCTTGCGGGCGGTGTCGGCCTTGGCGTGCCAGATGGGCGCCAGCGTGTTCCGGATATCCGTCTGGTCAACCTCAGCAACGGGAATCTTGCCCAGCTTGGGCAGCACATGAAGCTCTAGCGGACTGAACCATCGGCCTGCGACACCGTCGCCTTTCAACTCCGCCTTCCGGCTTTCAAAGGCGTCCTTTGCAACCTCGTTCAGCAGGTGGAGGTTTCGCTTGGCCTCTCGGCGAAGACGCTCCCGCTCCTTTATCGGATCCTTGCCGTCATGCGCTACCGCACGCCAGGTGGCGGCCTTCTCGCGCGCGGCCTTCAGAGAGACGTTGCCCAGGGCGCCAAGACCCATCTCGCGCCTGCGACCGTGCACGGTAACACGCAGAACCCACTGCGCCCCACCATCGCTGCGCTTGTGGAGCCACAGTCCGCCCCCGTCGGCATGTTTCCCTGGAGCCAATGACGTGAGGCCAGCGGCCGATAGTCTGTTGAGTGCACGGGTCATCTCGATCCACCTTCGTATCCACCCCTAGATATAGTACCAGGTGAGGTTATATGATAGAAAGTGATTACCCATGTTCATCTCAAACACCTGATTTCATTGAATATTGAGATGGCCTGAGTTTGAATGGAGTCCCTACATACAGGAATGCATTGCCGCCCCTGGGCACCACTTTCCACTCCAGAACAGTCCGACAAGGTCCAGATGAGCGCCTGATTTCCGGGGCTCGGCGCACGGGTGCGGCAGCGTCCGACGGTGCCTGCTGGTATCGGCCTACTTTGTTTCTTCTTTCTGTTGTACCTCTGAATGCTCATTGCGCCGGACCGTAACGGGTCGAGCAGGCTCAGGGCAGGATGACAACATCGGCCATGGCAACAACGAGGGGACCGGCGGCAATCCCGCCTCCAAGGACCAGCGCGCCTGCGACGCTCGCCGCAACCAGGGTCTGGCGACCGAGAACATGAACCTCGCCGCCGGGCCGAGCGAAGTACATCGGCCCCATGACCCGGGCATAGTAGAACAGCGAGGCTACCGTGTTCACCAGGGCAGCCACCGCCAGCCAGGGAAGACCGCCCTGGATCGCCGCCAGGAACAGTTCCAGCTTGCCGACGAAGCCCGCCAGCGGCGGGATGCCGACCAGCGAGAGCATGGCCAGAATGAGGATCGCGGCAGTGATCGGCCTCGCGCGGCCGAGACCGGCGAAATCGCCGAGCGCCGTCCGCCCCCGCAGGTGGGCGATGGCCGCGAAAGCAGCGATGTTGGCCACGCCATAAGCCGCGAGGAACGCGATCAACGCCGGCAGCGCCCTGTCGGTCAGGCCAGTCACCGCCACGGCCATCAGGGCATAGCCGGACTGCGAGACCGCCGACCAGCCGAGCAGACGCCGGACATCCTGCTGCCAGAACGCGGCAAGATTGCCCAGGGTCATGGTGGCGACGGCCAGCGCCGCCACCAGCATGCGGACGCCGCCCTCCGCTTCAGGGAACAGCGCGACGAGACGGGCCATGGCGATCGCCGCGCCGATCTTCGGAACGACCGTCAGAAAGGCGGCGGCCGGCACGGGCGCCCCCTCGGCCACGTCCGGCATCCATGCATGAGCCGGTGCGGCCCCCATCTTGAAGACGAGACCGAGGAAGGTCAGCGCAAGACCGAGCACCGAGAGCGGCGCCTGCTGCGGCGCGGCCAGCCGCGAAGCAAGGTCCGCGTAGCCGCTGCTTCCCAGCATGCCGAGCAAGAGCACGACGCCGATCGCCATCATCGCATTGGCCAGCGCGCCCACCAGGAAGTACTTCATGCCGGCCTCGACGGAGAGAGCCCAGTCCCGGTGCCAGGCGGCAATGGCGTAGCCGGTCACCGAGGAGAGCAGCACGGCCATGAGCAACTGGAGCAGATCCGCCGCGCCGGCCATGGCGACGGCCCCCAGTGCCGAGAACAGCAGCATGATGTAGAATTCGCCGTGGCGCCGGTCGGTGGTGAACCAGCGCGGACAAAGCGGCAGACACAGGGCTGTTGCGGCCAGGATCAGCAGCCGCGCCCAGCCGGTCGCGCCATCCAGCGCCCAGACGCCCTTGAAACTCAGTTTCGCCGCCTCGATCTGCGCCCAGGCGAATCCTGCCGCGACCACCAGCGCCAGCGCCGCGACCAGACCGCAGA
Source organism: Minwuia thermotolerans (assembly GCF_002924445.1). Classification (NCBI taxonomy): domain Bacteria; kingdom Pseudomonadati; phylum Pseudomonadota; class Alphaproteobacteria; order Minwuiales; family Minwuiaceae; genus Minwuia; species Minwuia thermotolerans. The sequence goes on along the minus strand of NZ_PIGG01000074.1, from coordinate 73,800 downwards.
GCCACTGCGCCCGCTGCGGCAAAAACAGCGCGAGCACAAGCGCGGCGCAGCCACCCAGCAGCAGCGCGATCTCGGGCGCCACGTCCCCGATCGGCATGTCAGGGCGCCCCGGTGGCGAGCGCCGCGCCGGTCCTGATCATCTCCAGAAGCCACCACGGCCAGACGCCGATCAGCACCACCAGGGCCAACAGGATGCCCAGCGCCGCCACTTCGGCTCGGCTCAGATCGGGGAAATCCGAGTGGCTTTTCGGCAATTCACCGAAGAACAGGGATTGCAGCATACGCAGGAAGAGCGCCGCCGAGACGATGATGCCGAGGAGCCCTATCGCGGCGAGCCAGGGCCAGATGGCGAAGGCGCCGAGGAAGATCTGTACTTCACCGACGAAGCCGGCGAGGCCTGGCAGACCCAGACTGGCGAAGGCGGCGAGAACGGTGAGCGCGGTGAGCCGCGGCACGCGGGCGACCAGCCCCCCGAAATGGGCGAGGTCGTAGTCCTCGGCTCGCTGCCAGAAGGCGCCCGCAATCAGAAAAAGGGCGCCGGTGATCAGACCGTGCGCGACCATCTCGACCACTGCGCCGGTCAGCGCCAGCTCCCGGGCCGCTTCCTCCCCGTTGAGCAGCGCGCCGGCCGCGGCGATACCCAACACGGCGTAGCCCATGTGGTTGACCGAGGTGTAGGCGATGCGGCGTTTCAGGTTCTGCTGGGCGAACGCCACCAGAGCGCCCCAGAGGATCGAGATCACGGCCATGGCGGCTATGGGCAGGGCGTATTCGGCGAAGGTCTCCCGCATCATCTGGAACGGTATCCGGAGCAGGCCATAGGTCCCCATCTTCAGCATGACACCCGCAAGAATCGCCGAGGCCGGCCCCGGCGCATCGACATGGGCCGGCGGCAGCCAGGTGTGAAAGGGAAAGAGGGGCGTCTTCACGGCGAATCCGAAGACGAAGGCCAGCAGGACAAGCGCGGCGCGCGGATCCTGCCCGGCGAGCGGCTGAGCCTCGATCATGGCGCGCATATCGAAGCTCATCGGCGTCATGCCGAGCGCCAGAAGGATGATCCCCAGCAGGACCGCGAGCGAGCCGGCCAGGGTGTAGATGAAGAACTTGAGAGCAGCGTGCTGGGCATCGCCATGGCCCCAGCGCCCGATCAGGAAGAACATGCCCACGAGGCTGAGGTCGAAGAAGACGTAAAAGACCAGCAGGTCGAGGGCGAGGAAGAGCCCGAGCGAGGCGAACTCCAGAAACAGGAACCAGGCGTAATAGTGCCGCGGCCGCGCCAGGTCCTTCATCGGCCACAAGATGGAAACCGTGAAGAGCAGCGCCGTCATCAGGGCGAGCGCCAGGGAAACGCCGTCGACGCCCACCCGCCAGGCGACGCCGAGCGATGGCAGCCATGTCCGCGCCTCCACGGCCTGGAAGGCAGCAGCCCCCGGGCCGGTGTCGAAGTCGGCCCATACTGCGAGCATCAGCGCGAGCGGAAGCGCGGAGACGAACACGGCCAGCCATCGCGCCGACCGTTCGCCGATCGCCGGCACGAAGGCGAGCACGCAGGCTCCCAGAAGCGGCGCCAGAATGGCGAGCGTCAGCATCTCATCCTCCCATGGCCAGCAGCGCGGCCATTGCCGCGAGCCCGGCCGCCATCAGCGCGTAGTAGTGATGGGAAAGCCCGGTCTGGAGACGCCGCGCATCGGCCCCCGCAATCCCCGCCAACCGCCCCGCGCCCTCGGGCAGACCGTCCGTCACGGCTTCGCCGATGCGGGCGGCGACCCGTGCGGCCCATTCGGTCAGGCGGCGCACGGCGCGGACGCCACCGTCGACCGCGCTGCGGTCGAGCCCGGCCAGACTGTCGGCGAGACCGAAGACGGCGCGTACGGCGCCACGCGGCAGGCCGTCCAGCCATCGGTCGTCGAAGCGGCCCGCGGCGTCGGCGCTTTCCGTAAAGGGACGCACCACCGCCCGGTCGATCAGGACCGGCAGCCCAAGCCATGCCGCCCCGGGTCCCCAATGGTATTTCAGCGGCAAACGCGCCATCTCCCGCCCGGCGAGCAGTCCGAGCGCCACCACGATCAGCGAGAGGACAATTTCCCAGGCCTTTCCGGCGGGCAGCGTGGCGCCGAGAGATTTCTCCACCGGTCCCTGCATACCGGGCAACCAGAGCAAGCCGAGCACGACGGTCAGCGCGGCGAGACCCGCGATCGGCCAGAGCTCCCCTCGGCGCATCCGGCCCCTCCCGCCCTCCCCGTCCCGACCGAAGGCGAGAAGCTGGAAGCGCGTGGCATAGGCGGCGCTGAGCCCCCCGGCGACGATCGCGAGCATCGCCAGCCAGGGCGCAGCATGGCCGGCTGCCTTGACAACTTCCTCCTTGGTCCAGGCCGCGCCAAGCGGGGGTACGCCCGCCAGGGCCGCGGCGGCGACGCCCGCAGCCAGCGCCAGCGCCGGCAGCGCCCGCCCAAGGCGCATGCGATGCATCTCGTAGCTTCCCGCCTTCTCTCCGGCGATGCCCGCCGCGAGGAAAAGCGGCGCCTTGAACGCCGCATGTGCGATCAGGTGCAGCATGGCGACGCCCGGATAGCCCGTGCCCACAGCGAGAAACATCAGTCCCAGATGGGCCGAGGTCGAAGCGGCCAGCAGCTTCTTGGCGTGGCCCTGCAGGACGGCGACCAGCCCTCCTGCGAGAGCGGTCGCGATGCCGATGGTCATGGCGCCCACGGCGAAGCCGGGGGCGTCGGCAATCTGCGGGTGCAGCCGCGCCACCAGGTAGGCGCCGGCGGCAACCATGGCGGCCGCGTGCAGCAATGCCGAAACGGAACTGGGGCCGGCCATGGCCCGGAACAGCCAGGGGGCGAAAGGTACCTGTCCGGCCTTGGCCGCCGCGGCGATCAGCACACCCCAGGCCACAAGCGCCAGATGGAGACCGTCCAGGCGTTCCAGCGCGGCGTAGTCGAGCGAGCCAGCGCCGTTCCACGCCGCCAGCAGCGCCGCGAAAAGCCCCAGATCGCCGATACGGGTGGTCACAAAGGCGTAGGTCGCACTCCGTGGATTGGCCGGATCGCGCCAGTGATGGCCGATCAACGCCCAGGAGCAGGCGCCGACCAGTTCCCAGCCGATCAGCAGGGTCAACAGGTCGTCCGCCGCCACCAGAAGATGCATCCCGCCGGTGAAGACCAGCAGCAGCCCAACCAGCCGCCCGAGTCCCTGCCGCGCCTCATGGGCGGCGGCAAAGACCAGAACCGGCAGGGCGATCAGCGGAACGAGCACGAGAACGGCGCCCGAAAGCGGCGTGAGCCCGGCCCGCAACGCAATCCCCGGCGCCCAGGCGTACCCGCCGCTCCAGTTCGAAAGCGCCGCCACGACAGACAGCGCCAGCGTGCCGGCCAGTACCGCCGCGGCGGCCGAGCCGAGCACGGCGCGCGAACGATCGCCGGCAAGGACGACAACGGCCCCGGCGGCAATCGGCAGGAGTGGCACAAGGAACAGGTTCATCGTTTCAGCGTCTCCAGCCCCTCGGTCATGTCGGTCTGGCGCTTGCGGTAAACGGCGACGACGAGCGCGAAGCCCACAGCCATCTCCACGGCCATGACCGCCATGACGATGATGGCGAGCAATTGCCCTTCCGGCATGCCGCCGAGGGCGAACGACCAGAAGCCCATCGCCGCCAGGATCGCGCCGTTCAGCATCAGCTCGAGTCCCATCATCAGCATGACGAAGCTTTGCTGGCAGAGTGCGCCGTACAGGCCGATGCCGATCAGCGCGGCCGCGACGACAAGGACCGAAAGCAGCGTCATTCGCCGTCCTCCCCCCGCCACCCGGCCGGGTCGCCGCCCGGTTCCAAGCCGGGCGGGACGGATCCGGCGTCCGAAGGACCGGCCCGGCCCGAGCGGGCCGACAGCGCCACGGCGGCGACCATCGCCGCGAGCAGGGTGACGCCCGCGGTCTCGAAGACCAGCATGGAGCCGCCGAGCAGTTCGCTGCCCAGGTCGCGAACCACTTCACGGTCGGCCGGCACCTTGTCGCTGGGCAGTTCGGTCAGGACGGCCGCGCCCGCCAGACCCAGAAAAGCCACGATTCCTGCGCCGACGGCGAACCTGTGCTGATGGACCATCACCATCGGATTGAGGCCGGCGGGGTTCATCATGAACATGACCATGAACAGCGCCATGACCATCATCTCGACCGCCATCATGAAAACCGTGGCGATGCCGATATAGGGGGCCGCCAGCAGCACACCGATCAGCCCCACGGCAATGAAGGAGGTCATCAGCTGGAACGAAGCGCGGACCATGGAATCGACGCGGAAGACGCGCCAGCCGCTCCAGATGGCCAGCGCCGCGAGAGCCCAGAAGGCGATGTCGGCGAACAGGCTCATGCCAGCGACTCCAGACCGACGAGCAACAGGTCGGCGAAGCTGAGCGGCAGGGCAACCAGCCAGAACGCCGCCAGCATCCGCGGCGCCGGCATACGCGGCAGCAAGTGCCCCACGGCCTGGGTCGCAAACATCACTGCCAGCGTCTTCAGCGCCAGCCAGACGGGACCGGGCAGCCAGGGGCCGAGATAGCCGCCGAAAAAGACCGTGGCGGCCATGGCCGAAAATGAAACCAGCATGGCCAGCCGCGCCAACCGCCACAGCGCCAGCGCCGGGCCGGATTCCTCGGCGGAGGTGCCGCCGGCGAGATCTTCCGGATCGGCATAGTCGAAGGGACCGCGCAAGGTGATCGTCAGCCCGATGGCCAGAAACAGGATCAGGCCGAGCGGTTGCCGCACCACGTTCCACAGTTCCCGCTGGCTCTCCACCACCGCCGGCAGCGCCAGCGATTCCGCGGGCACGGCCGCGGCGATCAGGACGAACATGGACGGCAGCATGGCCGGCAGGCCGATGGCGACATAGCGATAGGCGCCGATGAGCGGGAACGGCGAGTTCGGCGCCCAGCCGTGGATGAAGACCACCACGATCACCAGCGCCTCGCAGGCGCCCCAGAGCACCAATCCGGTGCTCGGCGCCGTCGCCACGATGCCGGGCGCGAAAGGCACAACACTGAAGCTCACAGCCGCCAGCGCCAGATACCAGCCGGGGGCCAGCAGGCGGAACAGCGCATCGGTGACTTCGGTCTCGGCGCGCGGCCGGACCAGCATCGCCGCGGCTTCCCTGAGCGGTCCCATGAAGAGACCATCGGGTCGGGCCCCGGCGCGCCACGCGCCGAGCGCCCTGTCGACAACCGCCGCGAGCCAGACGCCCGCGCCGACGAACAGTGCAATGAGGAGCAGCGACAGGACGACGTTCATGACGACTCTCCGGGCGCGTGTGCGGAGAGAACGGAGAGCCGCAAGGCGTCCAGTTCATGGCTCGCCAGCACCAGCATGGCTTCCTGCCATTCCAGGCCGTGCAGCATTTCGCCCAGCGGCGGCGCGCTGGGCGCATTCGCTTCCCCCGACAGCCAGCGACAGAGCCGCGCGCGGACGTCGTCGCCATGGCCGTCCACCCCCAGCCCCGGCGGGATGGCGCGGAAGACGCCGCGCCAGCGCGCGCCGCGGATGGAAAGCGGCGGCAGGCCGAGCAGGCGGAGCAGTCTCGCGGCATGCGCTGAAGGGGTCAGAGCCGCCGGCTCCTGGCCGAACGGCGAATGCAGCGCCCGCGCCTCCACAATCATGTCGCCCTGGGTCGTGATCTCCATCTGAAGGCCGGGCGGCAGCATGGGGAGGAAGGGGCCGTAGCGGGCGGTGTACGGGTCGAGCGTGAGGCCGTCACGGGGATCCTCGGCGGTCATCGCCATGGGCCTGCCATAGGGCGTGCCCCCCATCATCCCCTCGCCGCCATGTCCCCGGTCGCCCAGCCCGCGCCAGGGGTGGGGCGGCTCGTCCGGCAGCAGCGCCGCTTCGCCGCGCCGTGCGCCGTCCAGCAGTTCGAGCCATAAGGTCCTGAGCGTCGGAAGCGGATCTGTATTGGAGAGAATCGCCTCCCCTTCGAAATGCGGCCGGGCGCCCCACCACAAGGTCGTGCGCGGCGGCGGGAGCTGATCATGGACCCGCTGGAGCGCCTCTTCGACGGCCCTGCCCGGCTCGCCGGCCACCAGCAGGATCGCCGCCTGCCGGGGACTCTGAACCAGACGCAGCCCGGGACGGCGGGCCAGCGCCTCGACGGAGGCCAGACCGTTCTCGCCGACCGCAGCGAAGACCGGCGCCGCAGCGCTGCCGGCCAGGAAACTGTGCCGGGCTACTGCCATCGGAACACCCCCTCGCGCCAGCCATAGAGAATGCCGAGCGAAAGAATCGCCAGGAACATGCCCATCTCGGCCAGCGCCTTCACGCCTTCCTCGACGTAGACCACGGCCCACGGATACATGAACATCATCTCCATCTCGAAGGCGATGAAGAGCAGCGTCATGGGGTAGTA
>NZ_PIGG01000074.1:0-67362 GCF_002924445.1 Minwuia thermotolerans | reverse complement strand
TGGTCTCCAAGCAGCTGCTGCCCGTCTACGACAAGCCGATGGTCTACTATCCGCTGGCGACGCTGATGCTGGCCGGCATCCGCGAGATCCTGCTGATCTCGACGCCCGAGGACCTGCCGCGCTTCGAGGCGCTGCTGGGCGACGGGCGCGGCTGGGGCCTGGAGATTGCCTATGCCGAACAGGCCGAGCCGCGCGGCATCGCCGAGGCGCTGATCATCGCCGAGGATTTCACCGCCGGGGAGAAGTGCGCCCTGGTGCTGGGCGACAACATCTTCTATGGCCGCGGCTTCTCCGGCCTGCTCAGGGAAGCTGCGGACTTTGGCGAAGGCGCCGTGGTCTTCGCCTATCAGGTCGCCGACCCCGAACGCTATGGCGTCGTCGCCTTCGATGCGGAGGGCCGGGCGACCGACATCGTCGAAAAGCCTGCGCGGCCGTCCTCGCCCTACGCGGTCACGGGGCTCTACTTCTACGACGCCCGCGCCGCCGAGATCGCGCGGTCGGTCGCGCCCTCGCCCAGGGGCGAACTGGAGATCACGGACGTCAACCGGCGCTACCTCGCCGAAGGGCGGCTGAAGGTGGAGAGGCTGGGCCGCGGCTTCGCCTGGCTGGACACGGGCACGCCGGTCAGCCTGCTGGAGGCGGCGGAGTTCATCCACGCCGTCGAGAAGCGCCAGGGCCTGAAGATCTCCGCGCCCGAGGAAGTCGCCTGGCGCATGGGCTGGATCGGCGACGAGCGCCTGCGCGACCTGGCCGAAGCGATGAAAGGCAACGACTACGGCCGCTATCTGCTAGGCTTGCTCGAGAAGCGATAGGCAATCCTGGGGAGGAGATAGCGATGGCGGTCGAACTCTACGCCATGACCTGCGGCTGGCTGACCATGAGCCTGAAGGCCATGCTCGAAGGCGCCGAGGGCAAGATCAAGGTGCCGGTGCCGACCTATCTGGTGAAACACCCGAAGGGCAACGTGCTGTTCGACAGCGGACTCAACAAGCAGGTCCAGACGGACCCGGAAGGCCGGCTGGGCAAGATCGCGCAGTACTATGCCATCGACTTCGAGCCCGGCGAGGACGTCGCAGCCCGGCTGGAGGTGCTGGGCATCGGGCCCGGCGACATCGACTACCTGGTCAACAGCCACCTGCACTTCGACCATTGCGGCGGCAACGACGCCCTGCCCGACTGCCCTGTCGTCGTGCAGCGCCGCGAGTGGGAGGCGGCCAACGATCCCGACATGGCCGCGAAGATCGGCTTCATGAAGCAGGACTTCGACCACGGCCACGACCGCATCCTGGCGGACGGCGAGCACGACATCTTCGGCGACGGCGCGGTGGTCTGTCTGCCCACCTACGGCCATACGCCCGGCCACCAGTCGCTCAAGGTGCGGACGGCCGGCGGCGACGTGGTGCTGACCGGCGACGCCTGCTATCTGCGCCGCACGCTGGAGGAAATGCGCCTGCCGCTGATCCTGCACGATGCGGACGAGATGCGGACCAGCCTGCGCAAGCTGAAGGAACTGCAGGACCGCGGCGCACGCATCTTCTACGGCCACGATCCCGAGTTCTGGGCGACCGTGCCCCAGGCCCCGGCGGCTGTGGCCTGAGCCCCGGCCGGGGCGCCCGCGACGCCGCCGGTATTACCGTTTTGTGAACGAATACCGGGCAGGATCGGCTATCTTGAGCATCCCGGGGTGCGGAGGAGACGTTGAGCCTGCCGGCGGACCACGACCTGTTGCATTCCGCGATCCGCGGCGACGCCCGTCCGACGGGCGTGTTCCGGGTCGCCGGCGCGGCGCTGCGTCCGGTCGCCGTCAGCGACTCCCTCAGGGCCGCACTCGACGTTGCCGACGATGACGCCGTGGCGCAGGCGTTCGAGGACGCTGGCGGCGTGCCCTGGCTGCAGTCTCACGCCCGCTCCCGGCGTCCGCTGGAACTGACCGCCGGCAAGCACCGGCTGGTCATGTCGGCGCGCAGTATCGGAGATGACGGCCTGCAGGTCCGCGGTGTCGACGCCGAGCAGGCGGAGGTCTCGAACACCCTGACCGCGGACATCATCGGCGGGCTCACCAACGACGAGACCGGCGTCGTCTTCCTCGATCCGGCCGGCCGGGTGCTGGCGGTCAACTACGCCTTCTATCGCTATTTCCCGGCGGCCCCCGGCTTTCCGCGCCTGGGCGAGCCCTTCGCCGAGCTGGTGCGTGACGCCATCACCCACGGCTACCTCCCCCAGGCCGCCGGCCGCGAGGAGCGCTTCGTGCGCTGGACGGTCGATCATTTCGTGGGCGAGAGCGCGGAGCCGATCAGCGTGCTGTCGGGCGCGGGACGCTGGATCAACACCAGCCGGATGCGGTTCCGCAACGGCGCCGTCGCCATCCTGCTGATCGACATGACGGAGATGCGCCAGGAACTGGAGCAGCTTACGTCCTTCGCACAGAACACCCGCAACATGGTCTTCGTGCGCGTCGCGGATGGCAGCTCGATCGCGCGCGTCTGGGGACAGGACGCCAAACGCATACTCGGCGAGCAAATGGGGCGCAGCCGCGTGGAGCTCTCGGGCTGGCGGGCGTGCATTCACCCGGAAGACCGCGAACGCTACGAGGCCGCGCTGGCGAAACGTCAGCAGACCGGCGAGGCCTACGAGATGGAGTTCCGCTTCATCCATCCGGAGGACGGCCGCATCGTGTGGCTGCTGGAGAACGGCTGGCGTTCGATCGACAGCGTGACCGGCCAGATCTATCTGGACAACTATCTGCTGGACATCACCGAACGCAAGGAGGCCGACGCGGAGCTGCGCCACAACGAAGTGCGCTTCCAGGAGTTCGCGGAGATGGCCGCGGACTGGGCCTTCGAGGCCGATGCCGACATGAATCTGACCTGGATATCGCAGAACTTCAGCGAGATCAGCGGCATGTCGACCGCGCGTTATGTCGGCCGCTCATGGGCCGAGATCACCGAGGCGGTGCTGCCGGACCTGCCGCGCGACCAAGCCCGCATGTGGCGCAACCTGCTGAAGATGTGGAGCGAGCGACAGCCTTTCCGCATCTCGCCGCTGCTGTTCCGTTTTCCGGGCGGGAACGACCGCATGGTGGAGGTGGGCGGCACGCCGGTCTTCGACCATCACGGCCGCTTCGTCGGCCATCGCGGCATCGCCCGCGACGTCACGCCGTTCGTCAGGGCGCGCGAGGACGCCCGCGCCGCGATGCGGGCCGCCGAGTCCGCCAACCGCGCCAAGTCCGAGTTCATCGCCAACATGAGCCACGAGCTCAGAACGCCGCTGAACGCCATCATCGGTTTTGCCCATGTCATGGAGCAGGAGATGTTCGGGCCGATGACGAACGCGCGCTATCACGGCTACGCCGCCGACATCGCCGCCAGCGGCCAGCACCTGCTCAGCCTGGTCAATGACGTCCTCGACCTGTCCCGCATCGAGGCCGACCGAGTGAAGGTCGACCGGGAGACCGTGGCCGTGTGCCCGGAAGTCGACCGCGTATTGTCGCTGTTCCGGGAGAGCGCCGGCCGGCGCCGGCTCTACAGCAATGGCTGCAGCGCCTGCACCGTCCAGGCCGACCGGCGGCTGCTGCGGCAGATGCTGATCAATCTGGTGGGCAACGCCGTGAAGTTCACCGGCGAGGACGGGGAAATCCGCGTGGACGTGGCGGTGGAAGGAGACGAACTGCATCTCACCGTCACCGATGACGGCATCGGCATGAACGCCGACGATATCCGCACGGCGCTGGAGCCATTCGGCCGCGCCGCCGGGGCGGACATCGCCGGCGGCACGGGACTCGGCCTGCCCCTGACGCGCAAGCTGGCGGAGCTGCATGGCGGCTCCCTGTCGATCAGATCGACGCCGCGCAAGGGCACCTCGGTCATGCTGATGCTGCCCCGGGCCGCGGCCGAGGCAGCGCTGACCGGCGGCAGCGCCCGCATGTCCGCCTGACGCGGCGGCCCGCCATGGAGAATGCCGAGCGAAAGGACCGCCAGGAACATGCCCGTCTCGGCCAGCGCGTTCACGCCTGCCTCGACGTAGACCACGGATACATGAACATCATCTCCATCTCGAAGGCGATGAAGAGCAGCGTCATGGGGTAGTAGCGGACATGGAAGCGCTGCCAGGCATGCGTCTCGGGCGTCCCGCCCACGAGGAAGGGCGCACGGCCGGGGTCGGTCAGCCTCGCCCGGCCGCCCATCCTTTGCAGAGTGAGTGCCATCGCCACTGACACTGCAGCCAGAATGGCGGGTCCGAGGCGCGTTTCCATCGGCACCCCTCATTCTTGTTCATTTCCCAGCTAGCCGGGAACTGGGCCGCCGAATACCAACTCTGCACGGAACGCGAGGGAAAGCTTGCCGCCATTCGGGCATGCAGCGTCCATGCGAGCCCCGCTCCTCGGGGCCTTCTGTTATTCCCTGATTTCCCTCATGACCTGGCCGTAGGCGATGAGGGCGAAGAGCGCGGTGCCACCGATCACGTTTCCAAGGAACACCGGCACCGTGAATCTCCAGAGCATTTCGGGGATCCCGAGTTCGCCGGCGAGCACGAGAAGGAAGGCTTCCGTACTCCCGGCGACGATGTGGGTGAATTCGGCCAATGCGAGAATATATGTGAAGAGGAAGACGACATGGATCTTCGACGTCTTGGCGCTGGGAATGAGCCAGACAATCGTGGCGATGAGAAAGCCGGCGCCGATTGCCCGGGCGAACATCTCGAACCAGTCCTTCGCCAGGGCCTCGCGGCTGACTTCCAGCATTGCGTGCATGATCTCGGGGATCGTGCCCGGCACAAGGGAGTTGAAGAGCGCAAATCCGAAAGTGCCCAGCATGTTGGCCGCAAAGACAATCGCCCATAGCCGCGCCACGCGACCGAGCGTCCACCAATCGAAATCCGCGAACAGCGGCAGTATCGGCGTGATCGTGTTCTCGGTGAAGAGTTGCTGGCGTCCCAGAATCACCATGATGAACCCGACCGAGTAGCCCATGTTCGCGACCAGGGGCCGCCACGGCGCGTCAGGCAGATAATGACGCAGCAGCGCCTCGGAAAGCAGCGAGAAGCCGATGGAAAGGCCGGCCGCGATCCCCGACCACCAAAGCGAGATGGGCGGGCGGCGGATTTCCTCCTCGCCCTCCTCGCGGACGATTTCGTAGACCACAGGCGCACGCAGGGGCAACTTCTGCCCGACAGCCTCGGATTCCTCCTCGCTCAGGCCGCGATCGTTCCGCTCCTCGCCATGGTCTTTTTCGGCCATTTCCTTCTCCCGGCGGCCTGACAGCATCCCGTTCGCCACAGATCGTGATCCCCTCATATCGGCCGTCGGCGTGGCGCATGTAGTGCGGCGATTTCGGCCGGGGCTCGTGTCAACGGGAGTCTGGCAGCCGCGAACCGTTGCCGGGACGAAGTTCCTGGCCGCGCCGGAGGCGACCCACCCCGGTTTCAAATGGCCGTCCCCGTCGTTGGCCGGGGCGCGGCGAGTCGCCGCGCAGCAGCGCTGACGAAGACCGGAAAGCCGACGCTCGAAGAACCTTCACCCGATCCCGGCCCCTTGCGTATGAGCACGCAGCCGCCATGTGGCCTGTCAGGTGGCCAGGGTTGCGGCCAATCCTCATGTTGGGAGCAAGTAGCATGCGGCTGCCCGATCCGAGTGTAGACCATCTGTCTTCGTCCTCCGGCGAACGCCGCGGCCCTCAAGCCAACCCTGACAAGCCTGCAGATTGCGTCGTGCGCCCCGTGCGGCGGAAGACCACGATAAGGGTGGGCAGCCAGCGCGCGCCCGTCGATGGCATCGCCGAGTTCCCCGCGATCACGCCGATACGCTCGGAGGCCCGCCGCCCGGAAGGCGCCACGAGCACGGTGGATGCGATCGCCGAAGAGATTCCCGTGGCGCTCGCCTATAACGGCCGCCAACACGCGGTGATGATGACCACGCCGACCGATGTCGAGGATTTCGCCATCGGGTTCACGCTTTCCGAGGGCATCGTTTCGGATACGAGGGAGGTGCGCCGCGTTTCCGTCGGCGCCACGGCCGACGGGATCATCGCCCAGATTTCCATTCCGGCGGCAACGGCCGCACGCCTGTCCGGGGAAAACCGCAATCTGAACGGACGCACGGGATGCGGCCTTTGCGGGGTCTCGTCTCTCCGGCAGGCAGTGCGTCCGGTGAAGCCGGTCTCCGACCGCGAAACGGTGCGCCTTTCTGCGGTGCGCGCCGGTCTGGCGGCGCTGCCCGGACAACAGAACCTCAATGCCATTGCCCATGCCCTGCACGCCGCTGCCTGGATCTCCGGCAGCGGAGATGTGGTGGCGCTGCGCGAGGATGTCGGCCGCCATAACGCGCTGGACAAGCTGATCGGCGCCATCCGCCGTCCAGGATCCCGCGCAGGCGAAGGGTTCGCCATCGCCACGAGCCGTTGCAGCTACGAGATGGTGCACAAGGCGGCGGCCGCGGACATATCCGTTCTGGTGACGATCTCGGCGCCGACCGCGCTGGCTCTTCGGGAGGCGGAAGCCGCAGGTCTCTGCGTCGTGGCGCTCGCTCGCGGCGATAACCTGAGAATCTACACCCGCCCCGACCGCGTTTGCGAGGACAGTTGAACGCCCCAAGGCGAACCCAGAAAGAGGAGCAGAGCCATGTCCGACGAGCAAGACACCGTTGGCTATGATGGCCCCGGGGGAGGCTGGGGCGCCCTGCGCGGCATAACGCGGATCTTCGGCAAGGAGGCGCCCGCCCCCGAAGCGCTGCGGACACTCAAGCGACAGAACAAGCCCGGTGGTTTCATGTGCGTTTCCTGCGCCTGGACCAAGCCGGCCGACCCGCACGTCTTCGAGTTCTGCGAAAACGGAGCAAAGGCGACCCTCTGGGAGCTGACGTCAAAGCGCTGCACGCCCGATTTCTTCGCCGAGCACAGCGTCAGCGAGCTGAAGCAATGGTCGGATCACGATCTCGAGCAGGAAGGTCGGCTGACCCACCCGATGCGGTACGATCCCGATAGCGACCATTATGTCGAATGCACCTGGGAGGAGGCATTCGAAGCCATCGGAAAGGAGCTGAAGGCGCTCGACCCCTGGTCTGCCGTCTTCTACGCCTCGGGCAGGGCGAGTCTGGAGACGGCCTATCTGTATGCGTTGTTCGCCCGGCTCTACGGCCACAACAATCTGCCCGACAGTTCGAACATGTGCCACGAGACAACCTCGGTCGGTCTGAAACAGGTGATCGGCTCTCCCGTGGGAACCGTGATCCTCGAGGATTTCGAGAAGTGCGACGCGATCTTCTTCTTCGGCCAGAACACCGGCACGAACAGTCCGCGCTTTCTGCATCCGATCCAGCGGGCGGTGAAACGGGGCGTCGAGATCGTCACCTTCAATCCGGTACGCGAGAAGGCGCTGGAAACCTTCATCAATCCCCAGAACCCCGAGCAGATGGTTGCCGGCGACGAAACGCCGATCTCGAAACTCTATCTCCAGGTTCGAGCCGGCGGCGACATCGCGGCCATGCTGGGTCTCTGCAAGCACGTACTCGCCGTCGACGCGGCGCGCCGGGAAGCAGGCGAGGCCCCGGTTCTCGACGAGGACTTCATCGCCCAGCATACGTCCGGCTTCGAGGCGTTCGCCGATACGGTGCGATCCACGGAGTGGGAGGATATCGAACGGGAATCCGGTCTCAGGCGCGAGGATCTGGAAAAGGCGGGGGACGTTTATGTCCGGGCGGAGCGCTGTATCGGCATCTACGGCATGGGCCTGACCCAGCATGTGCATGGCTTCGAGAACGTGGCGATGCTCGTCAATCTGCTGCTGCTGAAGGGCAATATCGGCCGCGAAGGCGCCGGAGTCTCGCCGGTGCGCGGACACTCCAATGTCCAGGGCCAGCGTACGGTAGGCATCGCCGAGAAGCCGAAGCTCGTTCCTCTCGATACGCTCTCGGAGATGTACGATTTCGAGCCGCCGCGCGAAGAGGGTCTCAACACCGTGGCGACCTGCAACGGCATACTCGACGGCAGCGTGAAAGCGTTCATCGGCCTCGGCGGCAATTTCGTTCGCGCCATCCCGGAGCGCGAGAAGATGGAAGCGGCCTGGGGCAACATGCGCCTGACCGTACAGATTGCGACCAAGCTCAACCGCAGTCACCTGATCAATGGCGAGGTGGCCTATCTGCTCCCCTGTCTGGGCCGCACCGAGGAGGACATTCAGGAGAGCGGGGCCCAGACCGTGACGATGGAGGACAGTCTGAGCTGCATCCACGGTTCGACGGGCAAGGCGAAACCGGCAAGCGAGCATCTGCGTTCGGAGATCGCGATCGTCGCCGGCCTGGCCAAGGCGACGTTGCCGCCGAACCCGAGGGTCAAGTGGGACGAATGGGTGGCGGACTACAGTCTGGTGCGCGACCTGATCGAGCGGACCTATCCGGAGCCGTTCAAGGATTTCAACGAAAAGATCTTCGAGCCCGGTGGCTTCCACCGCGGCAACAACGCTCGCGATCGCATCTGGAAGACCGAAAGCGGCAGGGCTGAGTTCACTGCGCCGACAATGCTTTCCGCCACCGGCTTCGAGGACGGTCCTGAGCGGTGGCGCCTGATCACGCTACGCAGCAACGACCAGTTCAACACCACGATCTACGGCTTCAGCGACCGCATGCGCGGGATCGAAGGAACGCGCGACGTGCTGCTGATCAATCCGCAGGAAATGCGCCGCGCCGGGTTGAAGGAAGGCCAGGAGGTTACCCTGACGAGCGACGCGGGCGACGGCGTGCGCCGCGAAGTCGGCGGCCTCAAGGTGACGCCCTTCAACCTGCCCGACGGCTGCGTCGGCGCCTACTACCCGGAATCGAATCCGCTGGTGCCGCTCTGGTACCATGACGAGAAATCGCAGACACCGGCGGTCAAGGCAGTGCCGGTGAAGATCCTGACCTGAGGCGGCGGTTCAGCCCGAAAGGTAGCGGGCGCGGAAGGCCCGGTCCGTTTCCCGCCACAGTTCCGGCAGGTCCGTCACCGCGGCTTCCACGGCATCGACCCGGCCATCGCGCGCGTCCCGCTCGATCGCCGCGGCATGGCGGCTCAGCCGCGGTGCGCCATAGGTCGCCGCGGTGCTCTTCAGGGCGTGCGCCTGAAAGCCGACCGCCCCGATGTCGCGCCCGGCCATGGCCGCCTCGATGGCCGCCACCCGTTCCCGCGCCTCGTCAAGGAACCCGGCGACCAGCACGCCGACGATATCGCCGGTGTCATCGCCGGCCAGCTCGGCCAGGGTGGATTCGTCCAGTACGTCCAGGGTATCGGCGGCGTTCATCCCGCCTCCAGCGCGGCGTCGACGAAATCGAGCCGGTCCTGCCCCCAGAATATCTCGTCGCCGACGACATAGGTCGGCGCGCCGAAGACGCCGCGGGCGACGGCCTGGTCGGTCTCGGCCGCGCGTATGGCGTTGGCGTCGTAGCGCCCGGCGGCCCGTTCCAGCGCCCCCGGGTCCATACCGGCCTCCGTGACCACTTCCCGGATCGTGCGGGCGAGGCCGATATCGCGCTCCTCGGCCCAGACCGCGCGCATGAAGCGGCCGGCCAGGTCCATGGCATCGAGCCCCTCGGCCCGCGCGGCGATCACCGTTTCGGCGGCGCGCGTCTCGTCGGCGGGAAAATGCGCCGGCTTCAGATTGAGCTCGACGCCGAGCCGTTCACGCCAGCGCCGCAGTTCCTGCAGGCGATAGGCCTGACGCTCCGGCGATCGCTTCGGCAATGGCAGCCCGCCGGTGCGTTCGAAGATGGCCAGCACATTGACCGGATGGATCGTCACCTCGGCGCCGTGGCGGGCGGCGATGTCCCGCAGGCGCGCATGGCCCAGATAGGTCCAGGGCGAGGTGAGCGCGCAGTAATAGTCCACACGCAATTCGCTTTCCTCCCCGATTCACTCCTGCCAGGCCACGGCTTCGTTAACCATACCGGCATTCTCGCGAAATTGCTGCAACGCATAACCGTCCGTCATGCCGGAGACGTGATCGGTCGCCGCCAGCGCGCGGTCATAGGCCGAAAGGCCCGGATCGGCCGCCTGGATGGCGCAGTCCATCAGCCAGGCGATGGCGCGGTCGGCGCCGAAGCGGCGGTCGTAGTCGATGTCGGGCACGAAGACTTCGCGCGCGGTCACCTCGGCGATGTCGCGCAGGACGCCCCGAGCCGGCACCCGCTCCAGCATCGCGGCGCGGCAGCGGCCGTCCAGCAGGCCGGGCTCGTCCGCGAGGAACACCTCGATCACCTGCTCGATCAGCCGTCCGATCGCCTTCGCCCTCAGATAGGCGATGCGCCGCTGCTCCTCGTCGATCTCGCCATAGCGCCGCGTCGGGCCGGCCACGGCCGCCAGCAGCGCCTCGGTGTCGGCGAAGCCGAGCTTGCCCAGCTTGAAGCCGTCCTCCAGGTCGACGATCGAGTAACAGATGTCGTCGGCGGCCTCGACCAGATAGGCCAGCGGATGGCGCAGCCAGCGCCCCTCCGCCACCTGCTCCAGGCCAAGCTCGTCCGCCAGACGGCGGAAGATCGAGGCTTCCGCCTGCATGACGCCGAACTTCTTCGCGCCGGCATCGAGGCCGGTCGCGTCGCCCGCGCTGTCGGAGAGGCGCGGATACTTGCCGAACGCGCCCAGCGTCGCCGCCGTCAGCCTGAGCCCGCCATTGTCGCGCCAGTTCTGCAGACGGGTGAGAATGCGGAAGCCCTGGGCGTTGCCTTCGAAGCGTAGCAGGTCCTCGCGCTGGCCGCCCGTGAGCAGGGCGATGATGGCCTGGCCGCGCCGGGAGCCGGCGAACCAGCCGCGGATCAGATCCTCGCCGCGATGGCCGAAGGGCGGGTTGCCGATGTCGTGGGCGAGGCAGGCGGCGGAGACGATGTGGCCGAACTCGGCCGCGCCCAGCCCCTCCGGCAGGCGGCGGCGGCCGGCGATGACCTGACCCACGCCGGCCCCCAGCGAGCGGCCGACGGAGGCGACCTCGAGACTGTGGGTCAGGCGCGTTCGGACATAGTCGTTGCCCGGCTTCGGATGGGCCTGGGTCTTGTCCTGCAGCCGCCGGAACGCCGAGCAGAACACGATGCGGTCGAAATCCTTCTGGAACGGACTGCGCGCCGGGTCCACCGGGTCCGGCGCGTCGCCCGCCATGCGGTTGGCCGATAGCAGTCGCCGCCAGTCCATCATCATCCGACCGGAACCGTCCCTTTTCGCGCATGCCCCGCCGGCGATTCGTCCGCGCCCACTTCACAGCATCGGGGCCGGCCAGTAAAGATGAGCGGCAGGAAGCGGTTTCCGGGGAGGGGCGGCATGGAAGAAGCTCTCATACTGTCGGGCGAACGGCGCATGACGCGCGAGGAACTCAACGCCAATGTGGCGCGCGCGGCCGGCGGTTTCGAGAGCCTGGGGGTCGGCGAGGACGATTCCGTCTGTCTTATGCTGCGCAACGACTTTCCCTTCTTCGAGGCGTCCATGGGCGCGACCCTGGCCGGGGCCTATGCCGTGCCCATCAACTGGCACAACACCGCGGACGAGACACGCTATATTCTCGAGGACTGCGACGCCCGCGCCCTGGTGATCCACGCCGACCTCCTGCCCCGGGTTGCGCACGCCGTGCCGGAAACCTGCCGCGTCTTCGTCGTGGCGACGCCGCCGGAGATCGCCGCGGCCTACGGCCTCGCGCCCGACAGCCTCGCCGTGCCGGCGGACCGCACCGACTGGGCCGCCTGGCTGGCCGAACAGCCGCCCTTCACCCGGGAGCCGGCGACCCAGCGCACCAACATGATCTACACCTCCGGCACCACCGGAAACCCGAAGGGCGTCCGCCGCGATCCGGCCGATCTGGAAGCCCAGGCGCGGATGAACCAGCTGTTCGAGATCGTCTTCGGTCTCAGGAACGATCCGTCGATCCGCACCGTGATCACCGGGCCGATGTATCATTCGGCGCCCAACGCCTATGGCCTCTGGTCGGCGAAGCTGGCGGGACTGGTGGTCCTGCAGCCCCGTTTCGACGCCGAGGAACTGCTGGCACTGATCGAGGAACACCGGATCACCCACGTCCACATGGTGCCGACCATGTTCGTGCGGCTGCTGAAACTGCCCGAAGCGGTCCGCTCGAGATACGACCTGTCCTCGCTGCAGTTCGTGGTTCACGCCGCCGCCCCCTGCCCGCCGGACGTGAAGCGCCGGATGATCGAGTGGTGGGGGCCGGTGATCAACGAATACTACGGTGGCACGGAGACGGGCGCGGTGTTCTTCCATACCGCCGAGGAGGCGCTGAAGAAGCCCGGCACCGTGGGCCGCGCCCTGCCCTGGGCGGATGTCCGCATCGTCGACGACGAGAAGCGGGAACTGCCCCAGGGCGAGATCGGCGAAGTCTACATGCGGCTGATGGGCTGGCCCGACTTCACCTACAACAAGAACGACGCCAAGCGCGCCGAGGTCGGCCTGGAGCATCTGGTGAGCTGCGGCGATGTCGGCTATCTGGACGAGGACGGCTATCTGTTCCTCTGCGACCGCAAGCGCGACATGGTCATCTCCGGCGGCGTCAACATCTACCCCGCCGAGATCGAGAACACCCTGATCGGCATGCCCGGCGTCAAGGACTGCGCCGTCTTCGGCATCCCCGACGACGAGTATGGCGAGAGCCTGGCCGCCCATGTCCAGCTCGAACCCGGCGGCCCGGTGAGCGAGGCCGACATCCGCCGCTGGCTCTCGGCGCGGCTGGCGAAGTTCAAGGTGCCGAAGCGGATCGTCTTCGAGGCCGAGCTGCCGCGGCAGGACTCGGGCAAGATCTTCAAGCGCAAGCTCCGCGAACCCTATTGGGAGGACGCGGGCCGCCAGATCTGAGACGGTTGGTCCCGACATCACCTTCGTCACCCCCGCCTTGTGCGGGGGTCCGGAGCGGCTTCGCCGCAAGTCGATGGTTTCGACCGGATGCCCGCACGGAGGCGGGCATGACCCGGAGAAAACAGCCAGGCCCACTTGCCGATGGCCGGGCCGCAGGGAGGAAAGCAAGGCATGAACCCAGAACCTGGCGTGATCATCAGCGGCGACAGGCGCCGGGCGCAGGAGGCCCGTGCGGCCAACGCGGCCCGCATGGCCAGGGCGCTCCACGACAGCGGCGTCCGCGCCGACGACTGCGTGGCGATCTACCTGCGCAACGACTTGCCCTTCTTCGAGACCTCTGCCGCCTGCACCCTGATCGGGGCCTACGCCACGCCGATCAACTGGCACTACACCGCCGAAGAAGCCGGCTACATCCTGCGCGACTGCGACGCGAAGGTAGTGGTGATCCATTCCGACCTGCTGGCGAACATCCGGGCCGCCATCCCCGATGGCGTGACCGTCGTCGCCGTGCCGACGCCGCCGGAGATCGCCGCCGCCTATGGCGCGACCCCGCCGGCCAGCCTGCCCGAAGGCGTCGTCGCCTATGACGACTTCATCGCCGGCCTGGAGCCCTGGACCGATCCGCCGCCGGCCAGCCGGGGCACGATGATCTACACCTCCGGCACCACGGGCCACCCGAAGGGCGTCCGCCGCGACCCGCTGGACGAGGACGCCCAGGCCCGTCAGGCGGAGCAGATCTTCGAGGGCTTCGGCATCCCCGCCGACTGTTCGGCCGTCCGCACGGTGATGACGGGGCCGATGTACCATTCCGCGCCCAACGCCTACGGTCTCGCCGCCGCGCGCAATGGCGCCTTCATCTACCTGCAGGCGCGCTTCGACGCCGAGGACCTGCTGCGGATCGTCCAGGACTACCGCATCACCCACATGCACGTGGTGCCGACCATGTTCGTGCGGTTGCTGAGGCTGCCCGAGGAAGTACGGGCGAAGTACGACGTCTCCAGCCTGGTTCACGTCATCCACGGCGCCGCGCCCTGCCCGCCGGACGCCAAGCGGCGCATGATCGAGTGGTGGGGGCCGGTGATCCACGAATATTACGGCTCGACCGAGAACGGCCTCGTCACCGTCGTGACCTCGAAGATGGCGGTGGAAAAGCCGGGCACCGTCGGCAAACCGATCTCCGGCAACCACATCCGCATCCTGGACGACGACAAGAACGATCTGCCGCCCGGCGAGATCGGCGAGGTCTACATCTGGCGGCCCAACCGCACCGACTTCACCTACAACAAGCGCGACGACGCCCGCCGGGAGATCGACGTCGAGGGCTTCCTGACCAATGGCGACATGGGCTGGCTGGACGAGGACGGCTGCCTGTTCCTGGCCGACCGCAAGAACGACATGGTCATTTCCGGCGGCGTGAACATCTACCCGGCCGAGATCGAGAAGGCGCTGGTCGGCATGCCCGGCGTCAGGGACTGCGCCGTCTTCGGCATTCCCGACGCCGAATTCGGCGAGGCGCTGGCGGCGCATGTGGAGCGGGCCGATCCGTCGGTCGGCGAGGACGCGGTGAAACGCTACCTGGCCCAGCACGTCGCCCGCTACAAGATCCCGCGCACCATCGTCTTCGCCGACAGCCTGCCGCGCGAGGATTCCGGCAAGATCTTCAAGCGCAAGCTCCGCGAGCCCTACTGGGAAGGCATGCCGCGGCGGATCTAGGGAGGGCGGCCAGCCTTCGGGCGCCCAGCCACCACCGTCACCCCCGCCTTGTGCGGGGGTCCGGAGCGGCTTCGCCGCAAGTCGATGATCTTGGCCGGATGCCCGCACAAGGCGGGCATGACACCGGGAGTTGCGGCAAACGCCTCACTCCCTGAGAAACGCCTCCTCGAAGGGGAAGCGGCTGAGCAGCTCGGTGCCGGTTTCGGTGACCAGAAGCTGCTGCTCCAGCTTGACGCCCTCCCCGCCGGCCGCCTCGCCGATGAAGCTCTCGACGCACAGCGTCATGCCGGGTTCGATCACGCCGTCATAGCCGGCGTCGGGGAAATCGGCGCGGTGATAGAGATAGGGGTACTCCCCGGTCATGCCGCAGCCATGGGCCGACAGGTAATAGCGGTGGGCATGGTAGTGCTCGGGGATGTCCCAGGCCCGCTCGGCGTAGTCGCGGAAGCTCATCCCGGGGCGGATGATCGACATGTTGTGCTCCACCTGCTCCAGCGCCGTGCGGTAGAGGGTCCGCTGGGTCCCATTCGGCCGGTCCGGTCCGGCGTGGAAGGTGCGCGAGAAGTCCGAATAGTAGCCGTGGCAGCCGACCACGTCGGCATCCAGCGCAATCAGTTCGTTCGCGCCGATGACCTTCGTCCCGGCCTCCTGGAACCACGGGTTGGTGCGTTCGCCGGAGTTCAGCAGCCGCGTCTCGCAATAGTCGGCGTTGCGCGCGATCACACCGCGCTGCAGCACCGACCAGAGTTCGTTTTCGGTGATGCCGGGGCGGATGGCTTCCCGCATCTCCATCATCGCCGCCTCCGTGGCGCGGAGCGAGGCGACGACGCATTTGACCTCTTCGGCCGACTTGATCGCCCGCGCCCGCTCCACCGGCGCCTGGGCGTCGACGAGGCGGAGCCCCTCGGCCGCCAGCGCCAGGGCCGTGCCGGCGTTGAGCCGCTCCAGCCCGACGACCGGATCCCGGCCGCAGAGCTCGCGCAGCAGGGCCGCCATCTCCGCCGCCCAGCGCCGCTCCCGCGCGGCGATATCCTCGCCCGCGGCGACATAGCTGGCCATCATCGCCGGGCGCACCTCGTCGACGGTGTCATAGCCTTCCGCGAGGTGCGCGGCGCCGGTGAATTCGAACAGGATCGACCGGTCCGCCGTGAGCGCCAGATAGCGTGAGGGTGCGTTGCGGGAGGTGAAGACCTGCATGTTCCGCGTGCCGGTGGCGTAGCGGATGTTGACGGAATCGGAGAGGATCAGGGCCTGGATGTCCCGCCGCGCCATCTCGGCGCGCACCCGGCCCAGCCTGTAGCGGCGCACGGCGGCGAGGTCGATGCCGGCGCTTTCCGGCGCCAGATCGAGCAGCTTCAGGTCGGGATGGACGGCGCGGTCGCGGTGCCAGTCGAGTTCAGCCATGGGCGGAGATTGGGCCAGCGGGCCGCGCGGCGTCCAGTCAGATCGCGAGCCCGGGACGTCGCTCAGGCCGCTGCGGGGTTCGCGGCCAGGCAGGCCTCGATCTTGCGCAGCAGGCGCGGCATGTCGACGGGCTTGGTGTCGAAGTCGCTGCAGCCGACCTGCACGCTGCGCTCCCGGTCGCTGGCCAGCGCATGGGCGGTCAGCGCGATCACCGGAATACCGGCGGTCTTCGGGTTGGCCTTGATGCGGCGGGTCGCCTCCCAGCCGTCCATCTCGCCCAGCGCGATATCCATCAGGATCAGGTCGGGCAGTTCCTGCTCCGCCGCGGCGACGCCGCTCGGGCCGTCGATGGCGAACACCACCGAATAGCCGCGACGCTCCAGCCGCCGGCCCAGCATGTCGCGGTTCATCTCGTTGTCTTCGACCAGCAGGATGTCAGCCATTCGCGGCCTCCCTGAGCGGCGCGCCGTCCGGCTCGAGGATGGACAGCGCGGTGTTCGAGATGTGCTCGCCGGACTCGTCGGCGTCGACGGCGAGGGCGAAATCGGGCAGGGCGAGCCGGTCGTCGGCGTCGTAGGCCGCGCCGAGCAGCGCCAGCAGCGGCAGGCCGTCGAAGTCCTCCAGCGCGGCCGCAAAGGCATCGAAGGCGGGGTTCGGGGCCGCGCTGTCGACGATCACCAGCGCGGGCCGGGCCTGCTGGGCGCGGGTCAGGGCGATGCCGAAATCGGGCACGGCGACGACGTTCCAGCCCTGGCTGCGCAGCAGCCCTGCGGCCTCGCGGCCGGCGTCGCCGTCATCGTCGATCAGCAGCACATAGTCGCGGCGCGGCGCGTCATTGGCGCGGCCGACGGCCTCCAGCAGCGCCTCGCGGTCGACCGGTTTCACAAGATAGTCGGCGGCCCCCAGTTCGAAGCCCTGCCGCCGGTCGTCGACGATGGTCTGCACGATGACCGGGATGTCACGCGTGGCGGCGTCGGTGCTGAGCTGTTCCAGCAGCCGCCAGCCGTCGGTCGCGGGCACGGCGACATCGAGCACGATCACATCGGGCCGGGCCTCGCCCGCCAGCTGGCGCGCCTCGCGGGCATCGCCGCAGATGAGAACCCTGTAGTTCTCCTTCTTGAGGATGCGTTCCATCAGTTCGAGCGCCGGGGGGTCGTGGTCGATGATCAGGACACTGTCGCCCGTCTCGCCGGTTTCGTCGGCAATGGCCCGGTGTTCGGAGACGGCGCGGATGCTGGTGGTTTCCAGCGCGATGTCGCGGCGATCGGCATCGCTGGCGACCGACTGCCCGGCGGGCTGGTTGGCGGGCAGGACGATGGTGAACACCGTGCCCTCGCCCAGCACGCTTTCGACGGTGATGTCCCCGCCCATCAGGCGGCAGAGCTTCTGGCTGAGCGACAGTCCGAGGCCGGTGCCGCCGAAGCGCGACGAGATCGAGGGCGCGGCCTGGCTGAAGTTCTTGAACAGGTGGTCGATCTGTTCCTGCGCGATGCCGATGCCGGTGTCGGTGACGGCGATACGGAACCAGTCGCGGCCGGCCACATTCTCCCGCCGGGCGGTCAGGGTCACACGTCCGTTCTGGGTGAACTTGGCCGCGTTCGAAAGCAGGTTGAGCAGGGCCTGGCGCAGCTTGGTGACGTCGCACTCCAGGGTGCCCAGCTCGCGCTCGCGCTCCACCACCAGTTCGTTGGCGTTCTTGGCGACGAGCTGACGGCAGGTGGCGGCGACTTCGTCGATGAAATCGCCGAGTTCGACCTCCTCGGTGTAGAGTTCCATCTTGCCGGCCTCGATCTTGGAGAGGTCGAGCACCTCGGTGACCAGCGCCAGCAGGTGCTTGCCGGCGGCGTTGATCTTCTTCAGGTCGGCGGAATCCTCGCCGCGGCCATCGATCTCCGCGTCTTCCAGCAGCATCTCGGAATAGCCGATGACGGCGTTCAGCGGCGTGCGCAGCTCGTGGCTCATCTTGGCCAGGAACTCGGACTTGGCGCCATTGGCGCGCTCGGCGTCCTCCTTGGCCTCGACCAGCTGGGACATGGTCGCGCGGTGGCGGTGGATCTCCGCCAGCAGCTCCGACTGCGAGTCGACCACATTGGCGTAGTAGACCGCCATCATGGAGACGTAGATCATGGCGCAGATGGTGGAGACGATGCCGACCGGCACCAAGTTCTCCGCCGCCATGTGCATGGGAAAGCCGCCGCCGAACAGGTAGACGGCGTAGAACGCCGCCAGGCCGGTGCCCGTCATGCCGAACACGAAATAGCGCGTGGTGTAGCTGGAGCCGAGATAGAAGAAGGCCAGCAGCGGCACAATCAGCAGCCAGACCAGGAAGGGCGAGCTGACGCCGCCATAATGGTAGGAACCCCACAGGATCGCGAACACGAGATCCAGAACCGAGACCAGCGCCAGGACCGTATAGGCCTTCTGCGGATCGAACACGCGGAAGCACAGCTTCAGCGCCCAGGGAAAGGCCCAGAACAGCGAGATCGAGGCGGCCAGGATCCAGACATGCGGCGACGGCGCGGGGTCGAGCAGCAGCAGCACCGCCGTGATGGTGTGGCCCAGCAGCGGCCCCAGGGTGTGGCTGATCATGAACATGCGCATGCGCTGCGCGATGGGACGGTTGGCCAGCACGGATTCCGGAATGAAGGAATCGATGAAGCGGTAGAGCGGCGATTTCTTCGGCGCGGCCTGCATGTCGGCTCTCTCGGCGGTTTCACTCATCTCCGACGGCATGCTGATACCCGCCGCTTAAGTTACGGTTAACCGCGAGGCGTAAGTTCGGGGCAGGGAGAAGGTTTCAGGCGCAGCTGGAGCGGTGCGGTTCGCCGAGAAAGGCGCCCGTGATGACGCGTTCGAAGAGCTGCACCGACTGGTTGCCCGCCGGATCGACGAAGCGCAGGCCGATCTCCCGAACCGAGCGCCAGACGATCTCCGCGGTGATGCGGATGCCGTCGACCACGAACTCGATCACGTCCGCGGAAAGCGCCATGGGATGGTCGATCGTCACCCGCGCGCCGGAGAGACTGATGTCGCGCAGCCGGCAGGTGACCGACACGCCGCCTTCGGTGATGGCGGCGAGCATCGAACGCACGAGTTCGATCCGGCTGTGCCGGCGACGGTCGGAGTATTTCGTTTCGATCCGCTGCACTTGCTTCACGCCCCAATGGTTCTGGATTACCTCTGGGGCGGTCCTAGCAATCCCCGTTCCAGAAAACGCGACGGTCGTCACATTCGACATCGGACGGGGCGGCGGCGGCGACGCACCATCGTCAAAGCAGCCGGAAGCCGCGCCCTCCGGGCAACGGGGCGGGACGGGATAGGGATCGCGGCGATCCATTGTGTGACCCGGAAACCGCACCGTCACGCAGAACGCGACTCCCGCGAGGCGCAGCCGGGCCGCCGGACCCGGAAAAAATGTCCGGCCCGGCAGGAAATTCACCGCGGACCGGCGGACCGGCCCGCGGCGTCCGTCGTCAGACCGGATCCCAGGAGAACACGTCGGCGGAGCGTTCGAGCTCGAAGAACGACTTCTCCAGCGCCGGCATGCCGTGCTCGGCGATGGTCTCCGGCGTCCAGCCTTCGGAGCGGTGGGCCGAGCGGATCGGCCGCGGCTGGCTGAACAGGAAGATCTCGTTGGCGCGCACGCCGAAGATCTGCCCCGTGACATGGGCCGCGGCGTCGGAGGCGAGATAGACCGCCAGCGGCGCCTGCTGCGCCGGGGTCATGCGCTTGATCTTCTCCAGCCGCGCCTGCTGCTCGGGCGTGTCCGAAGGGATGGTGCCGATCATCCGCGACCAGGCGAAGGGCGAGATGCAGTTGGAGCGCACGCCGAAGCGCTGCATGTCCAGGGCGATCGACTTCGACAGGCCGACGATGCCCAGCTTGGCCGCAGCGTAGTTGGCCTGGCCGAAATTGCCGATCAGGCCCGAGGTCGAGGTAAAGTGGATCATCGACCCGGAGCCCTGCTCGCGGAAATAGGGCGCGACCGAGCGGGCGACGTTGAAGGAGCCCTTCAGATGGACCTGGATGACCATGTCCCAGTCGGGTTCGTTCATCTTGTGGAAGATGACGTCGCGCAGGATGCCGGCATTGTTGACGATGCAGTCCACCTGGCCAAAGGCGTCGACGGCGGTCTTGATCATGTCCTCGGTGTCGCGGCGTTCGGCGACCGAGCCGAAATGCGGGATGGCCTTGCCGCCGGCGTCCTCGATCGCGGCCACGATGTCGCGCGCCGGCTTCTCGTCGCCGCCGTCGCCCGAAACCGAACCGCCCAGATCGTTGACCACCACCCTGGCGCCGTGCGCGGCCATCAGTTTGGCGATCTCGCCGCCGATGGCGCCGCCGCCGCCGGTGACGACGCAGACCTTGCCGTCCAGCATCTTCGCTTCGCTCATTGTCTTCTCTCTCCCCGGATTGGTCGTGAACTCGAATCTTGCGCGCCGCGCGTCAGGGCGTCAGCACCACGCGGCCGACGATCTTGCCGTGGCGCAGATCCTCCAGCGTTTCCCAGGCCGCATCGAGCGGTCGGGTCTTCACCGGCATCGGCGGCACCTTGCCTGCGCGCACCAGCGCCATCATGTCGCTCATCTCCTGCAGGCTGCCGACATAGGAGCCGCGCACGGTGATGCCCTTCAGCGGGAACAGCGGCACCGGCACGGTCATGGCGCCGCCGAACAGACCGATGATCACCAGCACGCCGTTCTGGCCGAGCGCGTTGATGCCGAACAGCGCCGACTTGTCCGAGCCGACAAAGTCCACCGCGCCGCTCAGCCCGCCGCCGGTCAGCTTCATGACCTCCTTGCGGGTTTCCTTTGCGCCGGAATTGAAGACGTAGTCCGCGCCCGCCCGGGTCGCCGCCTCCAGCTTGGCGTCATCGATGTCGAAGACCACGGTCTTCGCGCCGATCGCCGCCTTGGCCAGCATCAGCCCGGCCATGCCGACGCCGCCGGCGCCGATCAGGCCGATGAACCCGCCGCGCTCGGCGCCTTCCTTCGCCTTCATCAGCGCGCCGTAGGCGGTGATGCCGGAGCAGGCGTAGGTGCCGGCAAGCTCCGTCGGAATGCCGTCATAGGCGAACAGGAACTTCTCGTCCGGGATCTTCACGTGGGTGGAATAGCCGCCATCCACGTGGACGCCCAGATTGCGCGGCCGGGCGCAGCTCTGGTCCTCGCCCGAATTGCACTTCGGACAATCGCCGCAGCCGATCCAGGGATAGACGATGCGCTTGTCGCCGGGCTTCGCGCCGGTGACGCCGGGGCCCGTGGCGACGACCTCGCCGACGATCTCGTGGCCGAGGGTGAAGGGCAGTTCCCGGGCGCGGGTGACATCGGCCTTGTTGCCGCCGCCCATGTCGAAATAGCCCTCGTGCAGATGGATATCGGAGTGGCAGACGCCGCACGCCTCGATCCTGACGACGACCTCCTTGCCCTGCGGCGTCGGGTCCTCGTAGCTGAACGCCTTCAGCGGCGCGCCGTATTCGTCGAACTGCATGCTGCGCATTTGGTCTTCCTCCCCTGCTTGAACCGGCTCCCGGCGGACTCGGCTGGAGCTTATGTCGCCCGTCCGGCGGCCACAACCGCCAGCGTCATGCATTGTCGTGGAAGCGTCATGAACGCTTGACCGCGCCAAGCACCCTGCTAATAAAGGCCGTTCAGGAAGGCTTCCTCCCGCAAGTATCAAAAGATACCGGGAGACGACATCAGGGGGAGGGCTGCGCGTGCGCCAGATCATGCCGCGACGCGTTGGCGCATCCGAAGGGGTGCGATGACCGCGGACATTCTCGAAGTTGACGACGTCCACGTCCGGTTCGGCGGCATCGTCGCGCTCGACGGCGTATCGTTCACCATGCCGAAAGGCAAGATCGTCGGCCTGATCGGCCCGAACGGGGCCGGCAAGACGACGCTGTTCAACTGTCTCAGCCGGCTCTACATCCCCACCGAGGGCGACATCCGGTTCAAGGGCAAGACCATCCTCGACAGCCCGCCGCACCACATCGCCGATATCGGGATCGGGCGCACCTTCCAGAACCTGGCGCTGTTCTCCTCCATGACGGTGCTGGAGAACGTCATGGTCGGCGGTCACTCCACCACGAAGAGCGACTTCTTCTCGAACGCGCTGCGCCTGCCGGGGCGCGGCCGCGAGGAGAAGGAGCTGCGCAACCGCTCCGGCGAACTGATCGAGTATCTCGGCCTTGGCGACGTCGCCCACAGCATCGTGGCCGGCCTGCCCTTCGGCACCCAGAAGCGGGTCGAGCTGGCGCGCGCGCTGGCTTCCAGTCCCGAGCTGCTGCTGATGGACGAGCCGGCGGGCGGCCTCAACCATGTCGAGCTCGACGAGCTCGGCTCCCTCATCCAGCAGATCCGCGACGACCGCGGCATCACCGTTCTGCTGGTGGAGCATCACATGGGCCTGGTCATGAGCATCTCCGACAAGGTGGTGGCGATCGATTTCGGCCGGAAGATTTCCGAGGGCACGCCTGAAGAGGTGCAGAACGACCCGGAAGTCATCCGCGCCTATCTTGGGACGGGCGAGTGATGGCGATACTCGAGGTACAGGGCCTGAAGGCCTATTACGGACAGATCGAGGCGCTGCATGGTCTCGACTTCCATCTGGAAGAAGGCGAGATCACGGCGATGCTGGGCGCCAACGGCGCCGGCAAGACCACCAGTCTGCGCGCGATCTGCGGCATGGTGCGGACCCAGGGCAAGATCGTCGTCGAAGGCGAGTCGGTGGTCGGCAAGAGCACCGAATCCATCGTCTCGAGACACAAGATCGCCCATGTCCCGGAAGGACGCGGCACCTTCGTGCGCGTGTCGACCGAGGAGAACCTCCGGCTCGGCGCCTTCACCCGGCGCGACAGGGAGATCGAGCAGGACTACGAGCGCGTCTACCACTATTTCCCGCGCCTCAAGGAGCGCCGCAACCAGCAGGCGGGCACGCTCTCGGGCGGCGAGCAGCAGATGCTCGCCATCGGCCGCGCGCTGATGCTGCGGCCGAAGATCATGCTGCTCGACGAGCCTTCCTTCGGCCTGGCGCCGATCATCACCGAGGAGTTGTTCGGCATCCTCGAGAAGATCAACAAGGAAGAGAATGTCAGCATGCTGGTGGTCGAGCAGAACGCCAACCTGGCGCTCGCCATCTCCCGGCGCGCCTACCTGCTCGAGACGGGCAACATCGCGATGACGGGCCCGGCGGACGAGATCATGAACGACGAGCAGGTACGCAAGTCGTACCTGGGTTACTGAGGGAAGGCGGCAGATGGACCTCTTCATCGAGCAGACGCTGAGCGGCCTGGCGAGCGGCGCGATCTACGCCTGCCTGGCGCTGGCCGTGGTCATGATCTACCAGGCCATCGACCACTTCAACTTCGCTCAGGGCGAAATGGCGATGTTCTCCACCTACATCGCGTGGTGGCTGATCGCCGTCGCCGGCCTGCCCTTCGTGGCGGCCTTCTTCGCCTGTATCGTCATATCGCTGGTCGGCGGCTTCATGGTGGAGCGCATCGTCTTCGCGCCCATCGCGGATGCGCCAGTGCTCAGCCACATCATCGTGTTCATCGCCCTGTTCTCCATCTTCAACTCGATGGCGGGCTTCCTGTTCGACTTCACGCCGAAGAAGTTCCCGACGCCGTTCGGCCACGAGCAACTGATCGAGGGCGTGCCGCTCAGCGCACACCGCGCCGGCATGGTGGGGGTGACGCTGATCATGCTCGGCGTGATCTACGCCTTCTTCCGCTACACCCCCGTCGGCCTGGCCATGCGGGCGGCGGCGGCGGCGCCGGACTCGGCCCGGCTGGTGGGCATCAACGTGCGCTTCATGCTCTCGCTGGGCTGGGGCCTGGCGGCGGCGATCGGCGCCGTGGCGGGCATGCTGATCGCGCCCATCACCTTCCTGACGCCCGACATGATGCTGGGCACGCTGCTCTACGGTTTCGCCGGCGCGGTGGTCGGCGGCCTGACCAGCCCCTTCGGCGCGGTCGTCGGCGGCTTCCTGGTCGGGGTGCTGGAGAACTGGATGGGCACCTTCGTGGTGGGCAGCCAGCTCAAGCTGACCGTGGCGCTGGTACTGATCATCGTGGTGCTTCTGTTCAAGCCTGCCGGCCTGTTCGGCCGCGTCGTCGTGAAGAGGGTCTGAGGCCATGACGAGCACAACCGAATACGCCGGAACCCAGCCGGCCTTCCTGCGCGAGAACCCGAAGGACCGGATCACCGTCTTCGGCATGCGCCTGCCCCTGGTCGAGCGGTCGCTGCTCTGGTTCGGCCTGGCCGTGGTGGTCGTGCTGCCGATCTTCTACGACGGCTACACGATCTACGAGTTCGGCAAGATCCTGATGTACGCGCTCGCGGTGCTGGGCCTGAACATCCTGACCGGTTTCAACGGGCAGTTCTCACTGGGCCACAGCGCCTTCTTCGCCGTCGGCGCCTACACCACGGCGATCCTGATGGAACAGCTCGGCGTGCCCTACTGGGCGACGATTCCGCTGGCCGCCGCCGTCAGCTTCACCGCCGGGTTCCTCTTCGGCCTGCCGGCGCTGCGTCTGGAGGGGCTGTTCCTGGCCCTGGCGACCTTCGCGCTGGCCATCGCGACGCCGCAGATCCTGAAGTACGACGGCATCAGCCACCTGACCGGCGGCGTGCAGGGCATCGTCCTCGCGACGCCCTACCCGCCCGCCTGGGTGGATTCCATCGCCGTCGCGGTCAGCGGCGAGGCGTTATCGGTCGACAGATGGAAGTACATCTTCACGGCCATCGTGGTGGTGATCATGTTCGTGCTGGCGCAGAACCTGATCCGCTCCCGCACCGGCCGCGCGTTCATCGCCATCCGCGACAACCCGCTGTCGGCGAAGACCATGGGCATCAACAACGCCATTTTCAAATCGGCCTGTTTCGGCGTCAGCGCCATGTACACCGGCGTCGCCGGCTCGCTGTTCGCGATCATGGACGAATACCTCGCGCCGGAGAGCTTCACCTTCGCGGAGGCCATCAAGTTCCTGGTCGGCGGCGTGGTCGGCGGCATCGCCAGCCTGTTCGGGGCCGTGTTCGGCGGGGCATTCGTGCTCTACGTGCCGAACTTCTCCGACACCATCGCGCGGCTGCTGGAGAACTGGATCGCCAACCCGCAGGGCCTTTCATGGACGGTCTACGGCCTGTTCCTGATCTTCGCGGTCTACGTCATGCCCATGGGCGCGACAGGTCTCATTCAGATTCTGGTGCGCAAGATCGGCGTCCGGCGTTAGACTTCCTGCGTTCGAGCCACACAACCCGGCCGGCGGCGGGCGCGCCGAGCCGGGGCCGCAAGGTCAACGCCCGAGTATTGCAGAGGAGAAGCTCATGAAACTTTCTACCCAGAGCCTGATTGCCGCGGCGGCGCTCGCCGTCGTGGCGGTCGGCGCAGCCGAGGCGCGCAACGCCCCGGGCGTGACCGACGACGAGATCAAGATCGGCAACACCAATCCCTATTCGGGCCCCGCTGCCGCCTACGGCGCCATCGGCAAGACCATCGGCGCCTGCTTCGACAAGGTGAACGCCGAGGGCGGCATCAACGGCCGCAAGATCAACTTCATCTCGGTCGACGACGGCTACAGCCCGCCGCGCACCGTGGAGCAGACCCGCAAGCTGGTCGAGCGCGAGAACGTCGCCCTGATTTTCCAGGGCCTCGGCACGCCGACCAACTCGGCGGTCCACGCCTACCTGAACAAGAAGAAGGTGCCGCAGCTCTTCGTCGCCACCGGCGCCACCAAGTGGGGCCAGCCGAAGGAGTTCCCGTGGACCATGGGCTGGCAGCCGAACTACCAGTCCGAAGGCGTGGTCTACGCCCGCTACATCCTGCAGAATGTCGAGAATCCGAAGGTCGCGATCCTCTACCAGAACGACGACTATGGTAAGGACTACGTCCACGGCATGGAGATCGGTCTGGGCGACAAGGCCGACGAGATCATTGTCGCCCGCGAGTCCTACGAGGTGACCGATCCGACCATCGAGTCCCAGGTCGTGAACCTGGCCAACTCCGGCGCCAACGTGTTCTACAACGTGACCACGCCGAAGTTCGCCGCCCAGGCGATCACCAAGGTCCACGAACTGGACTGGGATCCGCTGCAACTGCTCAATTCGGTCTCCAACTCGATCGGCTCGGTCGTCTCCAAGGCCGGCTTCGAGAAGGGCCAGGGCATGATCACCGCGTACTACCTGAAGGATCCGGGCAATCCGAGCTATCAGAACGACGAGGACTACAAGGCCTGGTCGACGTTCATGGATGAGTATTATCCGGACGGTGACAAGACCGACGCGTTCACGGTCTTCGGCTGGTCCGTCTGCAACACCATGGTGCAGGTGTTGAAGCAGGCCGGTGACGACCTGAGCCGCGAGAACATCATGGCCCAGGCCGCGAGCCTGAAGGACTACAATGCCCCGATGCTGCTCCCGGGCATCACCATCAACACCGGCCCGAACGATTTCTATCCGATCGAGCAGTGGCAGCTGGCAAAATTCGAGGGCAAGGAATGGAAGCTGTTCGGCGAGGTCCTCGCGGGCGCCGTGGGCTCCGGTTCCTGACCGAAGTCTGAGGACACCGTCCCGGAAAACGGGGCCGCCGGTTCGCCGGCGGCCCTTTTTTCGTTCCCGGCCCGCTCCCCGGGAATGCTATGGCTGGCGGGCCCGACCCTGCTCACCGCCGACGGATCGCCCATGTCCGAACAACGCCATATCATCGCCGTCGACCGCGCCGTCTTCGACGCCACCGCCGGCGCCTACGACCAGGGCCGCAAGCGCCTGGTGCCCGCCTTCGACGATTTCTACGCCGCAGCGCTGGCGCAGCTCCGCCGCGACCCCGCCGAAGAGCTTCATATCGTCGATCTGGGCGCAGGCACGGGGCTGTTCACCGACATGGCCGCGCGGCGCTTTCCCAATGCGCGCTTCACGCTGATCGACATATCCGCCGAGATGCTGGACCGGGCCCGGCAGCGGCTCGGCCCGGGCGACCGCTTCAGCTACGTCCATGCCGACCTCGCCCGCTGCCCCGTGCCCAGCCCGGCCGATGCGGTGATCTCGGCGCTGGCGATCCATCATCTCCCCGACCCGGACAAGTATGCGCTCTACCGCCGCGCTTTCATGGCGATGAAGCCGAAGGGCGTCTTCGTCAACGCCGAGCAGGTCGCCGGCGCCAACGAGACCCTGCACCGGCGCTATCACTGGGCCTGGATGGCCGACATCCGGGCGTTGGGCGCGCAGCCCGAGGAGATCGAGCAGGCCCTGACCCGCATGCAGGAGGACCGCCCGACACCGCTCGAGACCCAGCTCGGCTGGCTGGAGAAGATCGGCTACGTCAATATCGACTGCGTCTGGAAGCGCGGCATGTTTGCGGTCTTCGCCGGCGAACTGCCCGAGCGCCCGCGCAAGATCCCGCCCACCTGAGCAGCGCTCAGAGCACGTCGATCGCCTCGATCGCCCAGATCTCGCTCTCGGCCGCGGCGCGCCATTCCCCCATGTAGGGATGCGACCAGACGGCCTCGCAATAGGCGCGCGCGGCCGCGTCGATATCCGCCTCGTAGGACAGGAAGCGGCTGACAACGGGCGCGTAGAAGGCATCCGCCGCCGACCACGCGCCAAACAGGTAGTCGCCGCCGTCGCCGAAGCGGTCCCGGCAGTCCGCCCAGAGGGCCACGATCCGTTCGACGTCGGCGGCCGCCGCCTCGTCGGCAGCGAGCGCCGGCCCGCGGCGTTTCAGGTTCATCGGCCAGGCCTGACGGAGTGCGGCGAAACCGCTGTGCATCTCGGCGCAGGCGGACCGCGCCACGGCCCGCGCCGCCGTCTCCGCCGGCCAGATGCCGGCCTCCGGCGCGCGCTCGGCCAGGTACTCGGCGATCGCCAGGCTGTCCCAGACCACCAGGCCACCGTCGATCAGCGCCGGCACCTTGCCCGCGGGCGCGCGGGCGCGGATACGCGCCGCCGTGTCCGGTTGCCGCAGCGGCACGACCTCGCAGTCGAATTCGAGACCGCTCTGCCGCGCCAGCAGCCAGCCGCGCAGCGACCATGACGAATAGATCCTGTTGCCGATGATCAGGCCGAGCCGCTCGGTCATGCCCCTGAATCCTTCTCTGCGGTGACGCGTCTGTTTCGCGTCCCGTCGCCGCGGCGGCAAGAAGAATCACCGCCGTGGCGGCCCTGCATGGCCGATTCTTATCCACAAGATATTGTGTGGCCCGAGCCAGATTTGGTTTGTTGTCGCGGCGCTGCTCCCGTATTTTGTGTGGGAAGCAATTGGCTATCACCAGATATTGACGGAGGGTGCCATGTCAGCGGGCTGGACCGAGGAACGCGTCGTCAGGTTGAGGGAACTCTGGGGTTCCGGAATGACGGCGGCGCAGATCGCGGACGAACTGGGCGACGTGACCCGCAACGCCGTCATCGGCAAGGCCAACCGGCTCGGTCTTTCCAAGCCCGGCCGGCCACGCAGCGTCAAGCCGAAGCCTTCGCCGCGCCGCCACATCGCCCCCCGCCCGGCCCAGGGTCTTCGCCCCGAGCCCGAGGAGACGCCGGAAGCGCCGCTCGCCCCGCCGCCGCCGCCGGGCGCCCTGCCGCAGCATCGCCGCTGCCAGTTTCCGATCGGCCATCCGGGCGACGACGACTTCCGCTTCTGCGATCACGAGACCGTCTCCGGCAAGCCCTACTGCAACTACCACTGCCGCGTGGCGTACCGTCAGCGGGTCGCCGCCGCCTGAGTCCCGTCAGGCGCTGGCAAAACGCCTGAGGAAACCGACGTCGAGCGGGAGCTTCTCGCCGAGCCAGAGCGGGTAGGTCTCGTGATCGGGCACGTCCTCGCCGGTGCGGGGATGGACCAGGATGGTCAGGCCGCGCCGGTTCAGCATCAGCCACGGCACCAGCGCCGCGAAGACGTCCGCCGCAAAGGCGATCTGGTACATCGGCAGCGGGTGCGGCCCGACGGGTTCGTCGCGCCAGCGGCCCGGCTCCACCTCGAAGCCGGCGGTCAACTGCCGGCGCAACACGGCGGCCTCGGCCTTCTCGGCGTCGTTCCGGTAGTAGATGTGGGCATGGTAGCCCGATATGTCGCTGGCGGGACGGGGACCGGCGGTCGGTTGCATCGGCTTTCTCCTTCACGCTCAAATTGTCGCCCGTGCGCCCGCCGGGCAAGCCCCGCGGCGGTCATCACTTTGTTGACCATCCGGAACCAAGGGGTGACACTTCCCGGATCAGCAGCGTCAAGTCTGCGATACAGGGAGGTTACAATGGGTACCATCAAGCACGGTCTGGCGGCCGTGGCGCTGGCCGCGTCCATCGCGGCCGGGGCGGCGGCACAGGCCAAGGAGCTTGTCGTCGCCATCGAAACCGACATCCGCGGTTTCGAGGCCATCCAGGGACGCGTCCTGGGCATCGCGGCAAGCACGGTCATGAACGCGGTCGCCGACCGCCTCATCCAGCGCGACGCCAACGGCGATATCGAGCCCCAGCTCGCCACCGCCTGGGAAGCCTCGGCCGACGGCAAGACCTATACCTACACGCTCCGCAAGGGTGTCAAGTTCCACAATGGCGACGACTTCACCGCCCGCGACGTGGCCGAGCACTGGAACCGGCTGCTCGACCCGGCGAACAAGTATTTCGGCCGCCTGTTCTTCAGCCCGATCCAGAAGGTCGTGGCCGACGGCGACCACACCGTGACCTTCCAGCTGGCGCATCCCTGGATCCCGATGGAGCGCCTGCACGCAGGCGTCAACTTCGGCACCTACGTCCCCTCCAGCCGCGCGGTTGCCGAGGAGACCATGATGCGGGAGCCGGTGGGTACCGGCGCCTTCATGCTGAGCGAATGGCGTTCCGGCGACCGGCTGATCGTCGACCGGAACCCGAACTACTGGGACAAGGACAAGATCAGCCTGGACCGCGTCGTCTTCCGCATCATTCCCGACCAGGCCACCCGCTACGCCGCCCTGCAGGCCGGCGAGGTCGACATGATCTGGACCGACCGCGGCGACACCATCCTGAAGGCGAAGGAAGAGGGCGAGACAATCGTCCACGAGAGGGTCGGCCAGGGCGCCATCATCAACTTCATGAACACCGCCCGGCCGCCCTTCGACAATGTCGACGCCCGCCGCGCGGTGCAGCATGCCTGGGACCAGGGCGTCTATCTCAAGGTCTCGTTCAAGGACACCGTGCCGGCGGTCGAGCATCCGCTGGGCGCGTCGTCGACCTGTGACGCCGGCTATCGCGGCCCGGACCGCGACAAGGCGAAGGCATTCGCCGCGAAGTACGAAGCGGCGGCCGGCAAGCCGATCGCGTTCGAGATGATCCACACCTCGACCCAGCGCGGCCGCGAGTCGGGCGAGATCATGCAGCAGCTCAACAAGCGCGCCGGCATCACCGTGAACCTGCAGCCGGTGGACCAGCTCCAGCTGCGCCAGAAGGTCTTCACCAACAACTACGACATGTCCGGCTGGCGCATCGCCGACGCGCAGGACGTGGGGCCGCAGCTGTTCGCGCTGCTGCACTCCAAGAGCCCCTACAACCTGACGAAGTACAACAACCCGGCGATGGACGACCTGCTGGTGAAGATGCGCACGGCCGCCACCGGGGAAGCCCGCGCGGAGGCCATGTGCAACGTGGTCCGCCTGATGAACGACGAGGTGCCGATACAGTACCGCGGCGGGCGCAAGCACTACACCATCGTGGGCGCCGACATCGACGGCCTGCGTCCCCTCTATCAGGGCGTGCCCGACGTGCGCTACATCACGAAGAACTGAACCGGCTGCAGGACCGGACCCGGAGGGGCGCGGGCTGCGGTCCGCGCCCCTTTCCGTTGCCGAGAAGGAGTTCCGAATGACCGCCGACCCCGATTGCATCTTCTGCAGGATCGTCAAGGGCGAGATCCCCTGCTTCCGCGTCTACGAGGATGACGACGTGCTGGGCTTCATGGACATCAATCCCTTCAACGAAGGCCATGCGCTCGCCATCCCGAAGGACCACCACCCCGATCTCGGCGCCATCCCGCCGGAGCTGGCGGGAAAGGTCGCGGCGGCGGCGGTGCGCATCGGCCGCGCGGTCGGCGAGGTGATCCGCCCCGACGGCATGAACCTGCTGCAGGCCAACGGGCCGGCCGCCGGCCAGAGCGTGTTCCACTTCCACATCCACATCTTCCCCCGCGTCGAGGGCGACAACGCGCACTTCAACTGGGAATACCGGCCCGGCGACATGGAGCGGATCGGCGCCCTGGCGGAGAAGATCGCCGCCGCGGTCCGCCGGGATTGACCGCCCCGCCCGCCGGTGTCGGTCGCGCATGAAATAGCGGCTGCCGGAATCCGACGCTGCGTCAGGGCGGGGCGGGCGCAAGCTGTATCCCGACATGGCAACAGCGAGGTGCGCCCGATGGACATGGCCTCCGCTCATCCGGCCCTGCCGGAACCGCTCGCCGGCGATCTCCGTCGGGTCGCCGACCCGCGCAACATCACAGCGGCGCTGCCCAACGCCGCCTATCTCGACCCGCTCTACGAAGCCGCGGAGCGGCGCGCCGTCTGGCAGGGCGGCTGGATCGCCGTCGGCTTCGAGGGCGACGCGCCCCGGCCCGGCGCGCTGTACCCGGCCGACATCGCCGGCCTGCCCCTGCTGCTGGCGCGTGGCCGCGACGGCGCGCTCAGGGTCTTCCACAACATCTGCCGTCATCGCGGCCTGAAACTGGTGGACCGGCCGACGCGCACGGGCTCGGTCATCCGCTGCCCCTACCACGCCTGGTGCTACCGCCTGGATGGCAGGCTGGACCGCACGCCCCATGTCGGCGGCGTGGGCGTCGACAGCCACGAGGCGGTTCGGCCCGGCGATCTCGGCCTGGTCGAGATCCGCTCGGCGAGCCGGTTCGGCGTCGTCTTCGCCGACCTCTCGGGCGCGGCCCCGGAGATCGACGACGTGCTGGCCCCGCTGGCGGCGCGCTGGACCGTGTTCGGCGGGCGGCCGTTCCATGCCGGCGGCGGCGACTCCGCCTTCGAGATCGAGGTGGCCTGCAACTGGAAGCTGGCGGTGGAGAACTATCTCGAGAGCTACCACCTCCCCTCGGTCCATCCCGGACTGAACAGCTATTCCCGCATCGAGGACCATGAACCGATCGTCGGCGAACCCGGCCACGCCGGACAGGTGAGCCTGGTCTATGCCCCGGCGCTCGATCTCGCCGGCGGCGGCCTGCCGCGGCTCGAAGGGCTGGGCCCGTGGTGGGACACGCGCGCCGAATACGTCGCGGTCTATCCCAACCTGCTCTACGGCCTGCACGCCGACCACTGGTACGGCATCGTGCTGGCGCCGCAGGACGGCGGAACCACGGTGGAGCGCGTCCGCATCGGCTATTTCGACGCCGAAACCGCCACCGGCGCCCGCCGCGCGCCCCTGCGGCAGGCCAACACCCGGCTGTGGCGCGAGGTCTTCGCCGAGGACGTCGAACCGGTGGAGCGCATGCAGGCCGGCCGCCGCTCGCCGGCCTTCGACGGCGGCGTGCTCACCCCGGTGCTGGAGACGACGACGCGGGACTTCCACCGCTGGACCGCAGAGCGCATGCTGAGCGCCTGAACGGGAGGGTCCGACGATGCTGGAACTGCGCCCCAACTGCGAATGCTGCGACCGCGACCTGCCGCCCGAAGCGGCGGACGCGGTGATATGCACCTATGAGTGCACCTTCTGCCGCGGCTGCGCCGAAGCGAAG
This sequence comes from Minwuia thermotolerans, assembly GCF_002924445.1. Taxonomy (NCBI): domain Bacteria; kingdom Pseudomonadati; phylum Pseudomonadota; class Alphaproteobacteria; order Minwuiales; family Minwuiaceae; genus Minwuia; species Minwuia thermotolerans. The sequence continues at coordinate 34,753 of NZ_PIGG01000074.1, read as the reverse complement.
CTGGGCGGCGTCTGCCCCAATTGCGGCGGCAATCTCGTCGCCCGGCCGATCCGTCCGCCGCACATGCTGGCGAAACACCCGGCTTCCACGAAACGCATCCTCAAGCCCGAAGGCTGCGCGGCCTGAAACGTGAAAGGCCCCGGGCTTGCGCCCGGGGCCTTCTGCGTTGCGCGGGTGTCAGCCGGTTCAGACCTTGCGGTGGTCGGGCGCGGCCTTCCAGAAGTACTTCTTGAAGCCGCGGCGCTCGTCCTCGACCTTGATGCGGAAGACCATGCGCAGCGGCATGCCGACCTCGACGTCGCCCTTGTCGACGTCCGTCAGGTCGGCCATCAGCCGCCCGCCGCCCTCGAAGGTGACCATGCCGAAATGGGTCGGCGGGTCCGGCGAGTAGGTCAGTCCGTCCGCGGTCCAGCTCTGCACGGTGCAGGGCACGTCGGCGAAGCGGTAGGGCTCCTGGCTCTTCCAGGCGCCGCAGTTCGGGTTCACGCAGATATGGGACTTCGGATACTGCACCGTGCCGCACTTGGTGCACTTGCCGCCGACGAAGCCCAGAACCATGTCGCGCTTGCGGTAGAGGGTGGTCAGCGCGGTCTGGGCGTCGACCTCGGCGCGGATGCCCTTGTCGCGGTCGATCAGGTCGTTGAAGGCGAGGTAGCGGTTGTAGTTGGTCTCCTCGCGCTTGCGCTTGAGAAAGCCCTCGACGCCGCCCAGGCTCGGCTTGAACTTCGTGATGGCGTCGGTGGCGCGGAACAGCATCAGGTCGCAGCCCTGGCCCCAGCCGATCACCAGGATGGTCTGGCCCGGCTTCGCGTTCTGCAGCGCCTTCGAGAGCATGATCAGCGCATGGGCCGCGCCGGCCTCGCCCATCACGGCGTGCAGGCTGTCCTGCACGGCCTCGTCCCTGATGCCGGCGCCCTTGGCGATCTTCTGGGCCACGCCGCGGATCAGCGCCGGCATGATCATCATGTCGATGTCGCCGCCGGCGACGCCGGTCTTGTCCAGCAGGGCCTGCACCGCCGGGGGCACGATCTTGAAATAGCCCTCGTCGCGGATCCAGCGCTCCTCCCAGTTGTAGTCGTAGGACCGGTTCTGGCCGCGGTAATGGTCGACGAAGTCCGTGGAGATCTGATGCGAACCGAGATATTCGGCGACCACGTTGTCACTGCCCAGCAGCAGCGCCGCGGCGCCGTCGCCCATCTGCAGTTCCTGCGCGCCCGACGCCGCGGTCTCGCGGGTATCGGCGGCGACGTAGAGCACCTGGCCGTCGCGCCCCTCGACGTTCTCCAGCGCCTCGATCAGGCCCGAGGTGCCGGCGCGCTGCGACGAGGTCATGTCGACGGTCCGCAGGTTCTCGCCGAGCTGCAGCGCCGTCGCCGCAACGGTCGCGTTCTGGCGGTCCGCGAAGGGCATGGTGGTGGACGCGAAGTACAGCGCGCGCAGATCGGACGGGGCCGTCTCGCCCAGGCAGTCCCGGGCCGCCTCGACCGCCATGGTCAGGCTGTCCTCGTCCCAGTTGCACATGGACCGCTCGCCCTTCGCCAGTCCCGCCAGCGCCGGGTTGAACCAGCCATTCGCCTCAACGACCGCCTTGCGCTGCAGCCGAAGCCGCGGCACGTAGCCGCCAAATCCGGTAATTCCAGCCATATCGCCCTCTGTCGGTGTCTCCCCCAACGCGCGGACGCGCGTTTCGGCCAATAAAGCCCAAGGTCCGCCGCGCCGCAAGGGCCGGCGGGGTCGCACCTGCCATGAGCCGCGCGTGCGTGAGGCGCTTGACGACAAACCGCGCGGACGTTAGAACCCGCGGCCTGCCGAGCAAGCCACTGCCCCGTTCGTCTAGTGGCCCAGGACGCCAGCCTCTCACGCTGGAAACAGGGGTTCGATTCCCCTACGGGGTACCATCCGGCATCGCAATCCGGCCCGTCTGCGCCTTGGCGCGTGACCCGGATCGCCAATCGATTGGCTTGCCCTCCCCTTTCGCCCTCGCCTGTCCGGATCACCGGCGCGCCGCCTTGACGCACCCTGGCGAAGGAATAGTCCTGCAGCGCCGCTGAATCCCCGGCTTCCGCGCATCGAAAGAACGAGGACAGGCGGCCCCGGGTTGCAGACTACCACAGCCGATCTACCTTCTCCGCGTTAGTCCTCTTCAATTCCGCCAACGAGGTAACACTTCCTTTTTATCGGAGAGTGAAACAGGGCCGACGGGTCGCTCCGAACAGTAGTGTAGGAAGCAGTAATCCGGAGCGGGCCGCCGCGCCGGGGGGAGGTAACCGAAATGCCGACGGATGCCACGATCATCGCCAGAGATGCCCTTTTGCGCGAGGGCCTGAAGAGCATGCTCAAGGACTCGGAGTTCTCGATCGTGGAGGAGCTTCCCGAAATAAGCGACAGCCCGCCGAACGAGAATGACGGGACCGCCCTGGTGCTGTTCGATGCGGCGAGCTGCGAGGACGTGGCCGCCGGCCTGCATATGGCGCGCACGCGCTTTCCCGGCGCCTTCGTCGCCGTGGTCAGCGACTCGCGGGAGGCGGCGACCTTCCGCACCTGCATCGGCGCCGGGGCCGACGGCTATCTGGTGCGCGACGTCTCGCGCGAGGCGCTGCTGCAATCGCTGCGCCTGATCATGCTGGGGGAGCGGGTCCTGCCGACCAGCCTGGCCGCGGAGGCCATCAGCGACGGCATGGCCCCGGCGCTGGACCGCGGCGCCGAACTCGGCGCCTTCGGGCTCACCGAGCGCGAACAGACCGTGCTGCGTCATCTGGTGGACGGGGATTCGAACAAGGAGATCGCCCGCCGCCTCGGCGTGACCGAGGCGACGGTGAAGATTCACATGAAGGGGCTGCTCAGGAAGCTGCGCCTGACCAACCGCACCCAGGCGGCGGTCTGGGCGATCGAACAGGGCATCGCGCCGGTGGAGCCGGCCGACGGGGACTGAGGCCGCCGGTCCCGCAGCCCCGCGCCGTCAGCGTGGCTGCGGCGACGCCCCCGAGGCGCCCATGGAGGCAGCCTGACGGGTCCAGGTATCGATGGCGCCGCGGCCCCCGGCCGCGCCGGCGCCCGGGCTGACCAGGCTGACCCAGTTGTTCACCGTATCGCCGGTCTCGCCGCCGACGGGCGAGGTGACCACGAAGGCGCCGCTGGCGCCGCCGCCGGCGAAATGGGCGTTGAAGCCGCCGACGCCGAACGAGAAACCGTCGGCGCCAAACGAGATACCGCCTGTCGGGATCAGGGGGGCCGCCTGTTCGCGGACGATGGCGACGCCGTCGGGTCCGCGCTCCACCTCGAGCAGCCGCCCGTCGGAGCCCCGGAGCAGGTTGTCGGGCGTCACGCCGCGGAGCTGCTGGTCGAGAATGGCCTGACGGTGGGCGAAGCTCACCGCCTGATTGCCGCCGCGGAAGTTGAAATTCTCGCGGATGGGCTGGGCTTCGGCGGCGGCCACCACGGCGACCGACGCGAAGCCGGCCGCGGCGAGGGGTATCAGCCGCGATAGTCCGTGTCTCTGAAACTGGCGGGTCTGCATTGGTTCTTCCTCCACCTTTCCGACGCTGATACCTGAATGTGGTGGCGCGCGGCGGCGCATTGCAACGCCTAACCGGGCCTCTACCCCCAATGCGCCGCGTCCGCGAGACGATGCGCGCCCTCCTCCGGCGCCGCTTGCCGGGCGCGCGCCAGGAACACTGCCGCCTCGGTGCGGTTGCGCAGGTTGAGCCGGCCCAGCACCCGGCGCACCAGCCCCTTGGCGACGGCGTCGGTCAGGCCGAGTTCGCGGCCGATGGCGCGGTTGGTCGAACCACGGGCCAGCGCCTCCAGCACGCCCCGCTCGCGCGGATCCATCTCCTTCAGGGTGGCGCGGCGCAGGCTGAACAGGTCCAGCCCGCCTTCGGCGCCCGAAGGCACCACGCCATAGCCGAGCCGCGTCAGCCGCAACGCATCCGCCAGCCGCGCAGGGCCGAGATCGGCGAACAGCCAGGCTTCGCCCAGCTTCATCGCAGGCGCGCCGTCCAGCAGTTCGTCCAGGGCCACCACCACGACCAGCCGCGCGCCGCGCAGCAGGCCGAACAGCCTGAGCGTCTCGCCGCGCGGCAGGTTCCAGAAGGTGGCGTGCCAGACCAGCACGTCGGCGTTGGCGAAGTCGTGACGCTCCATCAGGCCGGCAAGTTCGTCCAGGCCGCCTGCCCGCGTCACCGGCATGCCCTCGGCGCCCCGCAGGTCGCTGGCGATCCGCCGCAGCCGGTCGCGGCCCTCGTCATAGACGACCACCGGTCGCGCCGGTTCCCGCACAATCGAATCCCGGCCGGTCATCGGACCCGGCTGCCCGGCAACCCCGCAATCGGCGCCGGTCCTTTCCATGCTGTTCCCGACGCTCCCAATACGTCCTCTTTCTCTCGATCCGCGTTATAGCGGTTGAATTTCCCAGAGCTGTTCGCGCCCATCGTACGAAAACACCCACGCCACGCAATCAATCGGCCGGATTAGATCTTTGGTTTTATTTATTACCCAGATTGTCTTTCGGCACTGTACTGAAGTGGTAGCCCCTTTTTTGCATCATGGTACCCCTTTGATTTCTTTCATTCCCGCCCCCCAGCCCCGAAACTCCTCACAGATCGAACACGGCGACCGCCGCCGCCCGAGGCCGGCGGCGCGACCAAAGGGACAGGTGGGATGCGAAACAACAAGCAGAACAAGCGGTCCAGGCGGCTGGGCCAGGTCTCGACCATCGCGGCGGCGGCCCTCATCGCGGCGGCCTGCGAAGGTCACATCGAACACGGCGAGGACGGTGTGGACCCCGTCTTCAGCTTTCCGGTGACCAGCAACGAGACCCCCTACACCCAGTGCCTGGCCGGGCTTTCCCGGCAGAACGGCGACAACCTGCCGATCTTCGCGGTCGGCGAGGTGGCCGACAAATCGGGCCAGATCGACCTGCAGACCGGCAGCCGCGCCCTCAGCCAGGGCGTCTCCGAGATGGTGATCAGCGCGCTGGGCCGCACCGGCAAGGTGCGCATGGTCGAACGTCTCGACCTGCGCATCCCGCTGGCCGAAATGAAGCTGGCCCAGGGCGGCCAGCTGGAACGCGACATCGATGATTACGAACTGCCGGCGAGCGACTTCATCGTCGCCGGCGCGCTGACCGAACTGAACCACAACATCGCCAGCGGCGGTGTGCGCGCCTCGGTCAAGGGCGTGGGCGGTTCGGCCCGCTCCGTGGTCATCAATGTCGCCCTGGATCTCCGGGTGATCAACTCGCGGAACTTCACGGTGCCCTACACCCTCAGCCTGCAGAAGCAGATCTACGGCTACGAGGTGCAGGCCAACATCTTCCGCTTCTTCGGTGATCACCTGGTCGAGTTCGACGCCGGGCAGATCGAAAACGAACCTCTCCAGCTCGGCGTCAGGTCTGTCGTGGAAATGGCGGTTTACCGCGTCATGACGGACTTCCTCGGTCTCGAGCCGGACGCGCAGTGCCGTCTGGTCCGGACCGATCACATGGGAGAGGAACTATAAACCGAACCGTCCAACAAGGAGGACGCAATGTTTAGGAAACAGTGGCTCTATGCCGGTACGGCAGCGGCGGCTCTGGGCTTCGGCCTTGCCGCGACCGGTCCCGCCCAGGCTTTCGAGAACGTGAACTGGAGCTGGGACAAGAACGTGCTGGAGACCGTCGACATCGACGTCGACATCACCTCCGAGATGTCCCCGGTCGGCCTGACCGAGGTCGAGAAGCTGCAGGTCGCCATCGGCAACCAGACGGCTACCGCGACGCTCGGCACCTTCAACAACGCCCCGCCCGCGGAAGGCGGCACCGTTGACGGCACCGTCACCTTCGAAGGCTCCTACTTCGATGATGACGACCTCGGCGATGAAGCGTTCGACGAGGCGTTCGCGCTGAACGGCGATCAGAGCACCGAGCAGACCTTCAGCAGCGATCTCGACAACAACCAGGTCGAGACCGGCGGCGACTTCGAGGGCGGCACCGTGACCGTCGAGGGCGGCGTCAACGAGGGCTCCGACGTCCTCACCGACGGCGACCAGGGCGCGACCCGCTTCGTGCTGAACGTCGAGGATCTCGAGGTGGCGCCGGATCAGGCCATCGACGCGACGACCGAACTGCCGGTGGTCGAGGTCGCGGCCACGGCGCTGTCGAACTCAGAGACCATCGAGAGCGAGACCGCCACGACCATTCACGAAGGCCAGTTCGCCTTCGGTGGTTTCTCCGGTGAAGCCGGCGCCGATGGTTCGAACCTCGACGACGTCGAGGACGCGAACACCCACATCGCCGCGCTGGACCAGCTCCTGAACGCCGGCGGCTCGGGCGCCATCACGCCCGCGCAGGTCTCGGCCGTCGCTTCGGCCGACGCCATCGCCAACGGCCAGGCCGACATCAACGCCCAGGCCATCGCCAACAACCACTCGATCGACGTGAACGCGGCGAGCGGGGACGATGGCGTGCTGGTCGCGGACCTGACCCAGGGTGCGTTCGCGGACTCGGTGGCCACCGCGTCGCTGAACTCGAGCACGGTTGAGAACTACACCAACCTGCGCGAGATCGGCACCGACGGCATCGCGCCGGTCGCCAATGTGAGCGCGACCGCCGCGGGCAACGTTTCCGACATCAATGTCGGTTTCGACAGCGGCGAGTAAGCCGACTGGCCCAACCGGAAACCGGGGCGGGGCGACCCGCCCCGGCTTTCCATTCCTAGCTTCGGAGCGGATGACGATGACCAGAACAATGAATTACCGCCTGGCCGTGATCGGAACGGCCGCGCTGGCCGCCGGCGCCGTGCTGCTGGCCATGCCCCTGGCCCAGGCGCAGAACATCGAGAACAACTGGACGCCCACGCCGAAGAACCGCACCTCGGTCGCTGCCATGATCAAGCAGGCCGAGGAAGGCGTCTTCGAGGAGCAGGCCAATCCGACCCGGGTGACCACCGGTTCCGGCCAGGGCGTCGTGCTCTGCGGCGGCGGCGGCGAGGACAAGACCGCGGCCACCAGCAACCTCTCCTGCGTGGTCGTGGGCGAGGGCGCCAACGCCAGCATCAATCTCGGCCAGGAAAGCGACGGCGATCAGACCGCCGACACCGACGAGAACGCCGAGACCGACAACGTGATCGACGACGTCGGGCAGCTGCTGAACAGCCAGAACTAGGACGCCTTTCCGATTTCACGGGGAGCGCGCCGACACCGGCCTCCCCCGGCCCGGGCCATCGATCGGTCCGACGCCGGGCGGAGGCCGACGCGATTCGGATCCCTCGCCGACCGTCTTCTTTCCGAGCGTGCGTCCGCCGGACTCTACGCCGAAGGCGCGGCAGAGGTCCGGCGACAGGCATGAAAAAGGGCCGGCGCCGCCATCGCGGCCCGGCCCTTCGTCGTTGCCCCGGCATTGGCGGCCCGTCAGCCCCGCATCTCACCGAGCAGCAGGTAGAACAGGGTCACCTGGGTCGGGGCGCCGGTGGCGTCCAGGCCGTCCACGGCGGACTGGAACTGCTCGATCGCCCCCTGGGTGTTGGGGCCGAAGCTGCCGTCGATGGCGCCATTGTAGGCGCCCATGTCCTGCAGCCGGCGCTGCATCTGCGCGATCGTCGCCTTGTGCATGACGTAGTTCTGTCCGGCGACGCTGAACTGCTGCGTCGGCGAGTTGCTGTCGAGACGGTGCTCGGACAGCCCCTGAGCGACGGCGCCTGTCATGGCCGCCAGCCTGGCGTCGCTGTCACCCTGGCAGCTTTCCTCGATCAGGGTGGCGATGAGCTCCGTCGACTGCCACGGCGTCAGATCGAACGTGTCCGGCATGTGGCGGTTGGAAGCGGTCAGATAGCCCTGGATCCAGCCCTGGGTCATGGCGTACTCGCGGCTGTTCTTGTTCTGACGCATCTGGATGAACTTCTGGCAGCTCACCTGCCCGGCGCCCTTCACTGCGAAACGGCCCTGGCCGTCGGCGGCCGTGGCCGGGGTAGCGGCGGCCGCCATGACGGCGGCGGACGCGATCGCGATTGCTGTCCGTTTCATTCTTCTTCTCCTTTGCTGTCGGCGGCGCGGGGTCCGGCGGCCCCGGCCCAGCGCCAGTCGTCGTCCCGGTCCGGCCGGCCGCGGGCGACATGGCCCGACACGGGCGTCACCGCCTGCGCCGCCGGAGCGTCGCCGCCGTCGCAGACCAGCATCGGCCGCGGCGCGTCCATTCCCGGCAGGCACACGAATTCATGGCGGCAGCCGGGTTCGCTGCCGGTATTCGCCGCCGGCGGGGGGACGCTGTCGAGCTGACGCTGACAGGACGGATCGACCTTGCGGTCGCTCTCCGCCAGCGCCTCGCGCACCGCCGCCGTTTCCGCCAGAGGTTTCATGCGCGGATTGGCGGGGCCGCTCGAGGACGAGCCGCCGCCGGCCACCATGTCCACCACGCTCACGGCAGTGCCCACCGCGCCGAGGGCCGTACAGCCCCCGACGAGCCACAGGCACATGAGGCTCGCGCTCAACCGGCACAGGGTTCTCATGGCGCGAAAGATAGCGATACCCGCCGCCACATCGAATGGGGGAGAAGTACTAGCCCCTCCGAGATGCGCCTCCCGCGATCGGCGGTACGAGCGGACGGCAGGGTTTCTCCGGCGGAACCGGTCGAGCTACGATGAAGCCAGCGGCGCTCCCGCCGCGCAACGGATGACCGCTTGAGAACCGCGCTCGCCATACTGGCCCTCGCGGCCCTGCTCCTTCCGCCGCCCGGCGCGGCGGCTCGGGAAGACGCGCGCCGCGCGGTCGACGTGGAGATCTGTCTCGCCGTCGACGGCTCCGGCTCCATCGACGCGGACGAGTTCGCCTTCCAGCGGGAAGCCTACGCCCAGGCCATCGCCGACCGCCGCGTGCTCGACATCATCGCTTCGGGCTACGAGGGCGGCATCGCCATCGCCATGATGGAGTGGGGCGGCGCCGACAGCATGAACCCGGTGACGGACTGGCATTTCATCGGCGGTCCGGAGACCGCGGCGGACTTCGCGGGGCGCATCCGCGCCGCGCCCCGGCGCGCCGTGGGCTGGAACTCGATCTCCAACGCCATCGCCTTCTGCCATGCGTGGATCCAGGAGAACGCCTACGACGGCCACCGCAAGGTGATCGATGTCTCGGGCGACGCCGGCCAGTATGGCGGCATGCCGCTGGGGGCCGCGCGCGACGCGGCAGTGGCCGACGGCATCGTCATCAACGCCCTGGCGCTGAACTACCGCTCGGGCGGCATGACCGGGCCCGGCGGCATGGCCCTGCTGGAGCATTTCCGGCGCGACGTGATCGGCGGGCCGTGGTCCTTCGCCCTGCCGGTCGACAGCCCCGGCGGATTCCGGGAGGCTCTGGTGCGCAAGCTGATCCTGGAGATCGCACAGCGCGAAGCGCCGGCCCCGGCGGGCGGCTGAACGCCGGCTTGACCCCGACACTTTGCCGGCGTTCCCTCCCGGAGGGGGAGGACGCGCATTGCCTGTATCGCAGCATCGTGCCGCGGCTTCCGGCGGCCTGACGGCGGCCGGGCTTGCCTTCGGCCTGCTCGCCCTGACGGGCTGGAGCGGCTATGTGATCATCGCCCGCCACGGCGCGCTCGCCGGCTTCGGCCCCTTCGACCTCGCGGTGGCGCGGCTGGCGCCGGCGGGAATCATTTTCCTGCCGCTGCTGGTCCGCGCCGGACTCCGGGATCTGGGGGGCATCGGCTGGGCGCGCGGGCTGGTGCTGGCCTGTTTCGGCGGACCGGCCTTCGGCTTTCTCATGGCCGGCGGCTTCAGCCTCGCGCCGGTGACCCACGGCGCCGTGATCGGCCCGGCCACGCTGACCCTGGCGACCACGCTGCTGGCGGTGGTCTTCGCGGGCGAGCGGCCGGGTGCCCGGCGGATTGCAGGTCTGGCGCTGATCACCGCCGGCATCGGTCTCGTCGGAGCCGGCGCGCTCCGCACCGACCTGACCGGGCTCATATTGCTGGGCGATCTCTGTTTCATCGCCGCCAATACGTGCTTCGCGGTCTTTGCCATCCTGCTCCGGCTCTGGGCCGTGCCGGCGTTGAAGGGCGCGGCGGTGGTGACGGTCCTGTCGGCGGCGATGATGCTGCCGGTCTATCTCCTGCTGGCCGACGCGGACCGCCTTGCCGCCATCGGCTGGGACCAGTTCGCGCTGCAGTGGCTGGGCCAGGGCGTCTTCGCCGGCTGCATCGCGACGGCAGCCTTCATGGCCTGCGTGGCGCGGCTGGGGCCTTCGCGGGCCGCCGTGTTTCCTTCGGCGGTGCCGGCGGCCGGCGTCCTGCTCGGCGCGCCGCTGCTGGGCGAGTTCCCGTCCGCGGTCCAGTGGGGCGGCGTCGCCGTCACCACCGCCGGCCTCGTGCTCGCCATCGGCTTGCTGGACCGCCGGCAGTGATGCGCCGCCGCGGCCGGGCGTCAGGCGCCGGTCGGCGGGCTGGGCCGGTTCTCCCGCTTCCAGCGCCGGTCATCCTCGGTATCCGGCTTCGGCGGCCGGTAGCCCTGGATCGACCAGAAATCGAAAGGCGTCTCGTCGATGTGGAACTCCCAGTCCAGCCCGCGGTCACGGATGAAGGGCGCCAGCGCCTCTTCGCAGCGGCCGATCCACCAGGTGCGCAGCTCCTCCGTCGGCAGGCTTCGCGCAATATGGTCGACCCAGATGCGGACGAAGTTGTCGCGCGGCTCGCCGCCGATGAAGAAGCTGTCCGGACCGACTGCCTGAAACACCACGCCGACATAGAATTCCGGCAGGCGGTCATATGTGGCGGTGATGCGGCGGGCCAGCTCCTGGCGGTCCTCGGCGGTGAAGGCGTCCTCGGGGTGGTAGATCTTCCAGAGCGGCATCGGGCTTCTCCTGCGGCTGCGGGCGGCGGCTTCATGCCGTCGTCATTTTGATGATATACATCATTAATAATGCAAAAATGGCCCGCGGCAAGCCGCAGGCAGCGCTTTTCCTCCGACCGCCGACGGGTTATTGATGATAAACGTCCGCAATACACGGATTGTTGCGCAGGAGGAACGTCATGCGGATCAGCCGCGAGGAGGCGCAGAGAAACCGGGAGCGGATACGGAAGGTCTCGGGCGAGCTGTTCCGGGAACGCGGCTTCGACGGCGTCGCCGTCAGCGACCTGATGAAGGCCGCAGGCCTGACCCATGGCGGCTTCTACAACCATTTCCCCTCCAAGTCGGCGCTGGCGGCGGCGGCGCTGGAGGACGCCTTCCGCCGCATGGCCGCCGAACGCGCCGGCGCGCGCAGCCTGGACGAACTGCTCCGGGGCTATCTCGCGCGCGAGGCCCGCGAGGCCCCCGCCCGCGCCTGTCCCGCCCCGTCGCTGGCCGCGGAGACGGCGCGCGGGGCGCCGGAGGTGCGGCAGGCCTTCGCCGAGGGTCTGGAAGAGCTGATCGGCACGGTGGAACGGCTGCTCCCGGAGAACGGCGACGGGGAGGAACGCCGCCGCCGCGCCGCCGGGATCGTCGCCCGGATGGCCGGCGCGATGATGCTGTCGCGCGCCGTGCCCGACGAGCATCCGCTGGCCGACGAGCTGCTCGCGGCCGGCTGGCCGGAAGGGCGTGGCGATGGAGGGTGAGCGCCTGACCGGACCGCCACCTGGCGCCCTGCGCTCGCCGGCGGAAGCGGCGATCCCGCTGCTGTTTCTCAGCGCTGCGCTGATCTCGCAATATGCCGGCGCGGCCTTCGCCAAGACCCTGTTCCCGCTGGTCGGCGCCGACGGCGTCACCGCGCTCCGCATCGGCCTCTCGGCGCTGTTCCTGGCCCTGATCTGGCGGCCCTGGCGGGCCCGGCTCGACCGCCGCGCCATCCGCTCGGTCGCCGCCTATGGCGTGATGCTGGGGGCGATGAACTTCTCCATCTACCGCGCCATGGAGCTGATCCCGATCGGCATCGCCGTCGCCATCGAGGTCACGGGGCCGCTGGTCGTGGCGCTCGCGGGCTGCCGGCGTATCGTCGACCTGCTCTGGGTCGCGCTGGCGGTCACGGGCCTCACGATCCTGCTGCCGATCGAGACCGGGCCGGGCGCGCTCGACCCTGTCGGCATCGCCTGGGCGGGCGCCGCGGCCGGCTGCTGGGCGCTCTACATCGTCTTCGGCAAGCGCGCCTCGGTGCTGCCGGCCGGGCAGGCGGTGACCTGGGGCATGCTGGCGGCCGCGCTGTTCGTCGCGCCCATCGGCGCGGTCAATGCCGGCGCCGTCCTGCTGGATGCGGAGATCCTGGCGATCGGCGCGGCGGTGGCCGTGCTCTCCAGCGTCGTGCCCTACCTGCTGGAGATGCTGACGCTGCGGCGCGTGTCGGGCAGCGTCTTCGGCCTCGTGATCAGCGGCGCGCCGGCGGTCGCCGCGCTGGTCGGCTTCGTGCTGCTGGACGAGCGGCTGGACTGGACGCAATGGACCGCCATCGGCTGCATCGTCTCAGCCTCCGCCGGCAGCACCTTCGGTGGGCGAAAGGAAACCGTCTGACCCCTTGCAGGCCCGGCGAGATCGCTCACATTCCCGCAATGTGCGCCGTGCTAGTCTCCGCCGTCACCCGAGCCCCGAGGACAGCCCCATGGACATCGCCCGTCATTTCGCCGCTGACTACGCCGATGCGCGCGCGAAGTTCCGCGCCGCCGCAGAGGCCGCCGGCGCCCGGCTGGAGCGCCACGTCAACCCCGCGGCCAGCCCCGCCGGCGTCGAACTGACGACCGATGTGGCGGTGCTGGGCGATCCGGCGGCGGAGAAGATGCTGCTGACCTTTTCCGGCACGCACGGGGCGGAAGGCTTCTGCGGCTCGGGGGTGCAGACCGCCTGGCTCGCCGAGGGCCTCTGGCGGGAGGTTCCCGCCGACACGGCGCAGGTCCATGTGCACGCCATCAACCCCTACGGCTTCGCCGCGCTGTCCCGGACGACCGAGGACAATATCGACCTCAACCGCAATTTCGTCGATCACGCCGACCCGCCGGCCAACCCGCGCTATCGCGAGGTGCAGCCGATCCTCTGCCCCGAAAGCTGGGACGACAGCACGCTGGCCCGCATCAGGGCCGGCGTTGACGACTACGTCGCGCGCGAGGGCTTCTGGACGTTCCGGGAGGCGGCGACCGCCGGCCAGTACGAGGACCCGCAGGGCATCTTCTACGGCGGCCGGGGGCCGAGCTGGTCCCGGCGCACGGTGGAAGCGATCGTGCGCGGCCGCTGCGCCGGACTGAAGCACCTCGCCGTCATCGACTACCACACCGGCCTCGGCCCGCGCGGCTTCGGCGAGCGCATCGTCGACCACCGTCCCGGCACGCCCGGCCATGACCGCGCCATGGCCTGGTACGAGGGCGACGCCGCCTCGCCCCATCTCGGCACCTCGGCCTCGGCGAAGCTGACGGGGCAGATGCTGGACGCCGTCGAGGCGATGCTGCCGGCGGCGGACGTCACCGCCATTGCGCTGGAGTACGGCACCCAGCCCGAGGACAAGGTGATCGGCGCGCTGGTCTCCGACAACTGGCTGCGCCATCACGGCGATCCCGGCAGCGCCCGCGGCCGGGAGATCAAGCGCGCCGTGCGCGACGCCTTCTACCAGGACGCCCGCGACTGGAAGGCAATGATCTGGGAGCGCGCGCTGGCGACCCAGCGTCTCGCCTTGAAAGGCCTCGCGGCCTGACCCATTCTCAACGCCGGCGCTGCGCCGCCGCACCTGGAGGGGACCGGATATGGCCGAGATCATGGGACTGCTGTCCGACCCGAGCGCGTGGGCGTCGCTGGCGACCCTGACCGCGCTCGAGGTGGTGCTCGGCATCGACAATCTCGTCTTCCTGTCCATCGTCACCGCCAAGCTGAAGCCGGAGCAGCAGCCGCTGGCGCAGCGCATCGGCCTGAGTCTCGCCCTCGGCATGCGCATCGCACTGCTGTTCGCCATCGTCTGGATCGCGCGCCTGACGACGCCGATCTTCGAGGTCTTCGACCATGTGGTGAGCTGGCGCGACCTGATCATGCTGGGCGGCGGGCTGTTCCTGCTGGTCAAGGGCACGATGGAGATCCATCACTCGGTCGAGGGCGAGGAGGCGACCTCCCGGCCCGGCAGCACAGGCTTCGCCATGGCCATCGTGCAGATCGTGGCGCTGGACGCCGTGTTTTCTCTGGATTCGGTGATTACCGCCGTCGGCATGACCGACGAGCTGCCGATCATGATCGCGGCCGTGGTCATCGCCATCGCGGTGATGATGTTCGCCGCCAGGCCGGTCTCCGACTTCATCAAGCGTCATCCGACGACCAAGATGCTGGCGCTGAGTTTCCTGCTGCTGGTAGGCATGGCGCTGATCGCCGACGGGCTGCATTTCCACATCCCGCGGGGCTATCTCTACTTCGCCATCGCCTTCTCGATCCTGGTGGAAGTGCTGAACCTGCTGGCCAGGCGCAAGCGCGGCGGGGCGGAGACCCCGGTACGCGGCGGCTGAGGAGGGCGCTCTAAGCGCCCAGGGCTTCGGCCACGGCCTCGACCAGTTCCTCGTCGTCGAAGGGCTTGTAGAGCACGCGGATCGCGCCATAGAGATCGGCCACGGCGGTGACGTTCTCCAGCGTGGCGTCGGGGCCGCCGCCGGAAATGACGATCACCGGCATTTCGGGCCAGTTTTCCGTTATCGCCTTCATGACATCCAGTCCGCCCCTCTTCGGCATCCAGATGTCGAGCACGAGGACGTCGAAGGCGCTGTCGCCGAGACTCGCCAGCGCGGCCTCGCCATCCCCCGTCAGCACGGCCTCGTGCCCGGCCTGGCGGAGCACCAGGTCCAGCGCCTCGCGCATTTCCGGCACGTCTTCGGCGACAAGTATCCTGGCCAAGTCCCCTTATCCCCCTCGCCCGTCAGCTCCCGTCCGCGGCCGGCAGCAGGATGATCACGCTGGCGCCGCGGCCGGGGGCCGATTCGACCTCGATGAGGCCGCCCCACCGGTGGATGATACCATAGACCACGGACAGGCCGAGTCCGGTTCCCTTGCCCGGTTCCTTGGTGGTGAAGAAGGGCTCGAAGATGCGGTCCAGCACCTCCCGGCTCATGCCCGGGCCGTCGTCGCTGACCGCGATGCGGGCGTAGCGGCCGGCGGCGGCGCCCGGGCGCGCGCCCTCGGTCAGGTCCACCGCCGAAAGCTGCACGCGCACGATGCCCCGGTCGGCCATGGCGTCGGCGGCGTTGGTCAGCAGGTTGAGCAGCACCTGGGTGAACTCGGTCTCGTTCACCGTTGCCACGATCTCCTCGTCGGGCAGATCGAGCTCGATCTCGACGCCCCTGAGCGGCAGGTCGCGGGAAAAGGCCACCGAATCCGCCACCAGCGCGCCGAGCGGGGCCGGGGCCATCTGTCCCTCGCTGCCGCGCGCGAAGCTGAGCATCTCGCGGACGATGTCGCGGGCCTTGTCGGCGCATTCGCGCACCCGGGCCAGGTAGCGGTCGCGGTCCGCGGCGTCCCCGGCCGCGGCGGCGGCGCGCGCGAAGGTGCGGATGGGGTGGAGCAGGTTGTTGATCTCGTGGGCGACGCCGCCGGCGAGCTGGCCCACGGCCTCCAGCTTCTGCACCCGCTGCAGATGGCGGTCGACTTCCGCCTGACGTCGCTCCATGCGCCAGCGTTCGGTTTCGTCCAGCACCAGCAGCAGCCGGCCGATGCCGGGCAGCGGCGTGGAGCGCGCATGCAGGCGCGCCACCGCGCCGTCGCGGCGGCGCAGTTCGAAGGCCGGGTAAACCACCGGGCGCGGGCGGCCGGCGGCGTGGGCCCGGTCCTCCTCGTCGCTCAGGGTCCGGACCTCCTGCGGCAGATCCAGAACGTCCTTCCAGCGGCGGCCAAGAAGATCCTCGTCGCGCCCGACGCCGAACAGCTCGGCCAGCCGGGGCGAGACCGCGAAGATGCCGCCGGCGTGGTCCTCGACGCAGAAACCGATGCCCGCGGCGTCGATGGCGTCCAGGATGGCGCGGGTGCGGCTCTCGCGCGCCCGGCTTTCCTCGCGCGCGGCGTACTGTTCGCTCTGGTCCACCAGGCTGATCACCCGCCCGCCCCCGAGGGAGGGCGCAAGGCGCACGGCGAGGTGCAGCCGGCGGCCGTCGGGGCGCAGCCATTCGACATCGCCCAGTTCCCCGCCCGCCGCGCCCGCGTCGAGCGCGCCCAGCGCGGCCTCCAGGTCCGCCCGGCCACCCGGCCCCTGCAGGTCGACCCAGCGCCGGCCCAGCACTTCGGCCTCCGAGCGGTGCCCCGTCAGGGACAGCAGGGCGGGACGGGCCATGGTGACGCGGCCCGCCGCGTCGATGGCGCCGATGCCGACGCCGGAGCGGTCGAGCGCATCGAAGACGCCGCGCAGCCGGGCCTCGGCCCGCGCCCTTTCCCGCTCGGCCAGCACCCGTTCCGTGACATCGCGCGTGATGCCGACGACGCCGCTGACCGCGCCGTCCGGTCCGAATTCCGGCAGGGCCTCGACGACCACCGCCAGCGGCCGGCCGTTGCGTTCGATCAACGCGGTCTCATGAGACAGACGCGCGCCGTCGGCGACAAGGCGATCCAGGCCCTGGCGCAGCGCTTCCCTGTCCGCGCGACCGAACTGGGCCAGCACGTCGTCCACGGGAAGGTCCCTGTCGAGACGGACATCGCCCAGCAACTGGAAGATTCCGCGGATCGGCCGGAAGCGGCGATCGGGCAGATCGATGCGCCAGGCGCCGAAGCGGCCGGCGCGCTCGAAAAGGTCGATCAGCCGCTCGCTGTCGGTCCCCGGCTCAGGCGTCACGGTCTTCCGCGTCGTCATTCTGGCTTTCACCCTCCCTCAGGGCCGTGGACAGCCGCGTCAGCGCGCGCCCCAGACCCCCCGCATCCGCGTCCGGCAACTCCTCGATGGCCCGCGCCAGGCGGTGGATCGGATCCTGTTGCAGCATATGCCGCCCCGCTGCGGTCAGCGAGACGATCGAGGCGCGGCCGTCCGCCGGATCCTTCACTGCGTCGACCAGTCCGTGACGGCGCAGCGCGCCGACGGTGCGCGACGCCGGCCCCAGCGTGACCCCCAGATAGCGCGCCAGCCCGGCGACCGAGCGGGCCGAGCGGTTGGCGCGGGCGAAGAACCGCAGCGCCGACCATTGCACGGGATGCAGGCCGCCGGCGCCGCGCTGGTCATAGACATGCCGCGCGGTCTGCTCCAGCAGGTTCGCCAGTGCGATGGCGGGTCGGCCCGGCGGATCGGCGTTTGTGTTCATCGTCACGATCCTAGCCGCTATTGGTGCTAGTAGCAATTTGTTCGTTGACGCGCATGGCGCCGAATTTTAAGTTGCTACTAGCAATAAACTACATCCCCGACAGGGCGGTCCCATGATGACGAAGCGACTTGCGAACGAGCACGAAGATGGTCCCGAAGGACTGCTGCGGCTGGGCGGTTCGGTCTGCGTGGCCGAGCTGAAGGAAACGATGGAGTCGGCCGGCGGAGACCCGGTGTCGGCCGGCAGCATTGCCGATCTGGCGACCTTCTGGCTCGACCTGAGACGCCGCAGCCCGCAGCCCGGGCGGACCGATTTCGGGCCGGAAGACCTGAAATTCGTCCTGCCGGACCTGTTCATGGTCGACATCGGCTGCGACGGGGGCCTGCGCTACCGTCTGGTAGGCACCCGCCTGGCCGGCCGCTTCGGCCGCGACCCCACCGGCCGGCGCATCGAATGCGGCGGCGGGGCCTGGGGCCGGGAGGCGATCGTCACCGTGCTCCGTCGGATCGTCGAGACGCGCGAGCCGCACGCCGTCTTCGCCGAGGCGAGCGGCGACTGGAGCGCCTATCGCCTGTTCCAGGCCGTGGCGATGCCGCTCCATGCGCCTGACGGCCGCGTCGCCATCGTCCTCGGCGCCGCGCAGTTCCTCGCCGGCCTGCCCGGCGCGACGGCGCGCACCAGCCGGCTGGACATGCGGCCCATCCGCTAGACCTTTCCGGCCCGGGCCTTCAATCCGCGCTGCCGATACTCTAGGCTTGCCGGGACATCACGCGCCGGAGTGCAGTCATGAGCGCAAAGACCATGCTGATCGTCGCCCACGCGCCTTCGCCGAACACACAGCGGCTGGCGGACGCGGTCGCCGACGGCGCGCGGGACGACGCCATCGAGGGCGTCGACGTCCGCTTGCTCACCCCCTTCGAGGCCGGCCCCGACGACGTCATGGCCGCCGACGGCATCGTGCTCGGCACGACCGAGAATCTCGGCTATATGAGCGGCGCGCTGAAGGACTTCTTCGACCGCACCTACTACGCCGTGCTGGAAGACAGGCAGGGCCTGCCCTACGCGCTCTATGTCCGCGCCGGCCATGACGGCACCGGCACCTGCCGCGCGGTCGAGACCATCACCACCGGTCTGCGCTGGAACGCTGTGCGCGAGCCGCTGGTCTGCCGGGGCGACTGGCAGGACGACTTCCTGGGCCAGTGCCGGGAACTGGGAACCTTGATGGCCGCGGGACTGGAGGCCGGTGTATTCTGACCAGCCGCCGGCCTGCGTGGCATCGTGTCCCTTGCGGCCGGGCGGCGCGGCCATGACATGACCGGAATTGCCACCTTGGGTAATCCGGGTCACATCTGCCGCGCAAGAAGAACAAGATTGTCCAGGACGGTACCAGATAAGCATCTCGTCACATCGACTGCCCCTCCTCAGGTTGACAGCCGCCACGCTCTGCGCGCTGGCGCTCGCCGGCTGCGGCACCCTGCTGGACGGGGAGGAGGCCGGGGATGACAGGGATTCCGCGCTCTCGGGGCCGCTTCCCGTGAGCTATACCGCGACCATCGACGGCCTGGACGAGCAGCCTGACGTCCGCGAAGTCATCCGCGCCTCGCTCGACACCTTCCGGTATCAGCAGCGCGGCGCGCCGAGCATCGCCGGACTGAAACGGCGCGCCGAGAACGACCGCGCGACCCTGATGCAGGTGATGTCGGCCGAAGCCTATTACGACGCCACGGTGGAAATCCGGGTGGAGGAGACGCCCGGCGACCCGGACGCGGACGCGCGCGCCATCTTCGACGTCGCCCCGGGAACCGCCTACACCATCGCAGCCTTCCAGCCGGCATTCGAGCCGCATCCCGAGGAACTGCCGACCGATGCGGAAATCAAGCGTGCGGCCGATCTGGGCGAGGGCGCCGAGGCCCATGGCGAGGACATCGTCGCGGCCGAGACGCGCGTCGTGCGCTTTCTCAGCCGCAACGGCTTCCCCTATGCGCGCTTCATCGACCGCCGCGCCGTCGCCAATACCGAGAATCACACGCTGACGGTGACGGCCAGGTTCGATCCGGGTCCGTACACGACCTTCGGGCCGCTGGTGATCGAGGGCGACACCAAGCTGGCGCGCGACTACATCATGGACCGCATCCCCTGGCAGGAGGGCGAGCCCTATGACCGCCAGAAGGTGGAGGAGTTCCAGGAAGCGATGCGTGCGACCGGCCTGTTCGACGCCGTCTCGGTGCAGCCGCCGCAGACCCCCGATCCCGAACAGGTGGCGCGCCCGGTCACGCTGAAGGTCGCGGACGCCAAGCTGCGCTCCATCTCCGGCAGTCTGCGCTATGACACCGATATCGGTCCGGGCGTACGTGTCGGCTGGCGGCACCGCAATCTGTTCGGCGGCGCCGAGGACTTCCGCGCCGAGCTCGATGCCTCGCTGAAGGAACAGAAGCTGACCTTCGGGATGACCCAGCCGCACACGCCGACCGAGCGCTGGACCCTGAAGGAGAGTTTCACATTGCGGCGGCTGGACGACGAGGCCTTCACCGAGGAATCGGCCACCGCGCGCATCGGCGTCGAAACCGGCGTGGGCAAGCACTGGCGCGTCGGCACATCCGTCGAGGGCAGCGCGGCCCTGGTGGAATCGGACATCGAGAACGATACGGCCTACCTGCTGGGCTTCCCCACCTTCGCCAATCTCGACCGCGCCAATGACCAGCTCAACGCCACGGAGGGCTTCCGGCTGTTCCTGGCGGCAGCGCCCTATGCCGGTCTCAACAACGGCGATCCCGCCTATTTCGGCCGCATCTCGCTGGGCGGCGCGTTCTATCAGCCGCTGATCGGGGAGAACAGCCTGGTGCTGGCCCTGCGCGCCCGCGTCGCCAC
This sequence comes from Minwuia thermotolerans, assembly GCF_002924445.1. Taxonomy (NCBI): domain Bacteria; kingdom Pseudomonadati; phylum Pseudomonadota; class Alphaproteobacteria; order Minwuiales; family Minwuiaceae; genus Minwuia; species Minwuia thermotolerans. The sequence goes on along the minus strand of NZ_PIGG01000074.1, from coordinate 14,718 downwards.
CATTCTCTCGCAGGCGCTCGACGACGTGCCGGTCAACGAGCGTTTCTTCGCCGGCGGCGGCGCGTCCGTGCGCGGCTACGCGTTCCAGTCGATTTCGCCGACCAATGACGCCGGCGACCTGACGGGCGGGCGGTTCCTGTCGGAGAGCGCCATCGAGCTCCGCGCCCGCTTCATGGAGGATCTGGGCGTGGTGGCCTTCGTCGACACGGGCTATGTCGCCGCCGAGCCCTTCCCCGACGCCACCGAGACGCTGCATGTCGGCGTCGGCGGCGGCGTGCGCTATTACAGTCCCGTGGGGCCGATCCGCTTCGACCTCGCCTTCCCGCTGCACCGCCGCGACGAAGACAACTTCTTCGAATTCTACATCAGTCTCGGCCAGGCATTCTGATGCGGCGCGTCGCCAAGGTGCTGGGATGGCTGCTGGCCATCGCGCTGCTGCCCGTGGTCCTGCTGGCCGGCGGACTCGCCTGGTTCGTCTATGGCGCCGGCGAGGACACCTGGACCTGGGCGCTGGAGCAGGCGACCGGGTTCGCCAGCGGCCCCGGCCTGACCGTCGAGACCGGACGCTTCCGGCGCGGCGACGACGGCGTACTGCGACTCGACAGTCTCGCCCTTGCGGACGCGGACGGACGCTGGCTGGAGGTGGAAGACGTCGCCCTGGATCTCAGCGCCGCCGCGCTGCTGGATGGCGCGCTGACCATCGATCGCCTGGCGGCCGAGCGGGTCGAGGTGCTGCGCCTGCCGGCCGATGACACGCCGGCGGAGGAGACCGCGAGCGACGGCCGGCTGCTGCCGGAGAACTTCCAGTGGCCGCGCGCGCCGCTGCCCGTCACCCTGAAGGAACTGGCGGTCGAGGAGGTCATCCTGCCAGAGGGCGTGGCGCCCGTGCAGTCGCGCTACCGCGTCACCGGCGCCCTGGCAGACGCCGGGGCGGTCCAGCGTCTGGATCTGGACATCGAGCCTCTGGATCTGGGCGAAAGCTTCGTGCGCGCCGATGTCACCGCGGACTTCGCCGCCGAGCGGATGGACGTGGACATCGCCGCCGACATGCCGGCGATCCGGCCCCTGGCCGACGCGCTGGGCGTCGCGCCGGAGGACCGGGTGCGGCTGACCATGACGGGCGGCGGGCCCTTCGGCGAGGCCGAAATAGATGTCGATCTGACCGTGCAGAACGCCCTCGACCTGGTCGGCCGGCTCGACCTCGCGCTGGCCGCCGACGGCGGCTATGCCGCCAGCCTCGACGCGACGGCGAACCTGATCGGCGGCGCGCTTTCCGCCCCGAAGCAGGCCCTTGGCGAGGTGGTGCATGTCGATGTCGCGGTCTCGGGGCCGTCGACCGACCAGGTGACAATCGATCGTCTGAAGCTCGACAGCCCGGCCGTGACCCTCACCGCCGAAGGCGGCTATGACGCGGCGGCCAACACCGTCCGCCTCGCCGCCAACGCCGATATCCGCGCCGACGACGCGCTGGCGCCCTGGCTGACGGGCGCGCGTTTCGAGACCGCGGCGCTGCAGGTCGATCTCGACGGCGCGCTGGACGAAACGCTGGCGGCGAGGATCCGCGCCGATATCGCCGGGCCCCGGTTCCAGGATTATTCGGCAGACCGGATCGCCGCCGAGATCGACGCGACCAGCGACCTCGAGACCGCGCGCGGCCACGCCGTGCTGACCATCGACGAACCCCAGACAGACAACCCGCAATATGCCAGCCTGGCCGGAACCGATCCGACCCTGGCCTTCGACTTCGTCGCCGGACCCCAGGCGCTGGAGATCAGCGGCCTCGACGTCCGGACGGCGGCAGGGACGGCGAGCGGCCGGTTCACCCTCGACCTGGAGCAGCGGGAGATGGACGGCGAACTGCATGTCGAGGCCGAGGATCTCGCCCGGGCGCCGCAGCTGGCGGAGCTGCTCTCCGGCGGCCGGGGCAATCTCGACCTGACCATCGAGGGGCTGGGCGAAAACCGCGGCACGGTCGACGCCGATCTTCACCTCGAGGATCTGCAATGGCGCGATCCGCAGTTTGCGGACGTCGCCGGATCGACCGTCGATCTGAACGTCGAGGCCGAGCCCATGGGCGAGGCCATGGTCGCCCGGATCTCCGGCAACACAGCGAAGGGCGCCGAAATCGCCGCCAATGCCACGCTTGAGGGCGAAACCATCGATGGCGAGTATTCGCTGAGCCTGCCCGAACTGCCGCCGGGCCTTGCGCCGCCATCCATCGAGGGGTTGCGCGACCTGGCGGTCAGTGGCGAGATCGGCGGCACGCTGGACGACCCGGAGGTGACGGGGACCGCCCGCGCGGCGGACCTCAGGGTCAGCGGGCGGGAGATCGCCCAGCCGCGCCTCCGGTTCTCGGCCTCCGACCTCGCCGGCTCGCCCGACTTCGACGCCGAGCTGAGCTTCCGCAGCGGCGGCCAGACCGGGTCGCTGGACGTCGCCGGCGCTTTCGACCCGGCGGCCAATCGCCTCTCGCTGGACCGCTACCGCGCCCGACTGGGCTCGGCGCGGCTGGAGGGCCGGGGCGACCTGGACCTCGCCACCGCCGGCTTCGACGGCCAGGCCACCCTGAAGGTGGACGACCTCTCCGACCTGTCGGAGCTGGCCGGCATGCCGCTCGCCGGCGACGCGGACGGCGCCGTGACGCTGAAACCCGAGGGCGAGCGGCTGGATGCGACGATCGATCTGACCGCGCGCAATGTCCGCATCGGCGACATGGCGGCGATGGGCCGGCTGGACGTCGACCTGGACGTTACCGGCCTGACCGGAGAGCTGCCGGCCGCGGCCGGCCGCGTCCTGGCCAGGGACATCGACGCCGGCGGCGCGCGCATCGCCCGCGCCGCAGCCGACCTGCAGACCCGAGGCGAGACCGTGCTGGCCGACGTTACCGTGGAGCGCATCGAGGCCGGCGGCGCACAGATCGAGGCAGCCGTGGCCGAAATCACGCTCGATCCCTCGGGCGAGGGCGCGCCCCGGATCGGCGGCGACGTGCTGGTCACAGCCATCACCTCCGGCGAGAACCGCATCACCCAGGTCACCGCCGATCTGGGCGGCACCATCGAACGTCCCGTGGCGCGGCTCACCGCCAATCTGGCTGCGCCCGTCGAGGCGTCGCTGCGCACCGAGGTCGCCGCCGACCTCACCGACCCGGAGACCCTCGGCCTGCGCGTCGCCGACCTGGTGCTGGAAACGCCGCAGGGCGACATCACCTCACGCACGCCTTTCGTCGTCGCCCTGCGCGGCGACCAGATCGCCGTCCGCGGCCTCGACCTCGCCGCCAGCGCCGGCGGCGCGGTGACCGGGGACGCGACCTACGGCCCGAGCCAGATCCTGGCGCAGCTGGAGATCGCCGACCTCGCCCTCGGCCCGCTGGCGGCGCTGGGCGGGGTCGAGGGCCTGAGCGGCGTGGCGAACGCCACGATCCGCCTCGACACCAGGGAACCGAGGGACACCGGCCGGCTCGATCTGACCCTCACCGACCTGCGCATGCCCGAGGAAGTCGGCGATTTCACCTTCCAGGTCAGCGCCGAGGGCCGCTGGGCCGACGGCGAGATCGGCCTCAAGACCACCATCGCCGGTCCCTTCGAGCAGCCGCTGGTCGCCGAAGCTTCCGGCGCGCTGCCGCCTTCGGGCGGCCGGGCGATCCCGATCCCGCCCGCGGACGGCGCGGTCCGCGGCCGGCTGGAGTGGCGGGGCGACCTGCAGCAGCTCGTGGCCCTGCTGCCGGAGAGCGACAACCTGGCCGCCGGTCCCGCCCGCTTCGATGTGCGCATGGACGGCACCTGGTCGCAGCCCCGCCTGCAGGGCGAGGCGGTGATCTCCGACGCGCGCTACGAGAACCTGCTGAGCGGCACCATCCTGCAGGACGTCGACATGTCGGTCCGCTTCAACGACCGGGGCGTCGGCGACTTCCAGCTTTCCGCCCGCGACCCCGTCGGCGGCCGCCTGCGCGGCAGCGGCGAGATGGTGCTGCTGGGCGACGACAGGACGGCGGAAGTCAGTCTGGATCTGGACGGCCTGCTGGCGGTGCGCCGCGACGAGGCCGAGGTGAAGGTCAGCGGCCGCACCACCGTCACCTGGGACGGCCAGGCGGTGGACGTGGTCGGCCGCCACACCCTGGATCACGTGGAGATCCGCCTGGTGGCGCCGGACCTGCCACCCAGCGTCGTCGCCATCCAGCTGGAGCGCGACAAGGTCGCCGAGGCCGAGGCGGAGGAGCCCGGCCCGCCGCTGCCCGTCAACCTGGACATCCGCATCGACGCGCCGGGACAGTTCTTCGTCCGCGGCCGGGGACTGGAAAGCGAATGGCGGGGCCAGGCGACGATCACCGGCACCGCCGACAACCCGCAGGTCACCTCCGACTTCAACGCCGTGCGCGGCAGCCTCAGCCTGCTGGGCAAGGACTTCGACCTGGAGGAAGGCTCGATCGGGCTCACCGGCGACCTGACGCCGGAGTTCCGCATCGTCCTGGTCCGCGAGACCGAGGATCTGACCGGCCGCATCATCGTCTCCGGCCGGCCCTCGCAGCCCGACATCGATTTCACCTCGACCCCGGAACTGCCCGAAGGCGAGGTCCTGCCGCGGCTGCTGTTCGACAAGGCGCGCCAGTCGCTCTCGCCGGTCGAGGCGCTGAACCTGGCCCAGGGCATCCGCACCCTGACCAACGGCAAGCGCGGCGCGACCGACCGCATCCGCGACGCGGTGGGGCTGGACGTGCTGCGCCTGGAAAGCGGCGACGACCCGGAATCGGCGGGCGCCATCAGCGCCGGACGCTATGTCCGCGAAGGCGTCTATGTCGGCGCCAAGCAGTCGGTGGATTCGGAATCCGGCTCCGTCGTCGTGGAGATCGACGTCCTGCCCAACGTCAAGGTCGACACCGAGATCGACCGCGACGGCAGCACCAGCACCGGCATCACCTGGGAAAAGCGGTACTGACTTCTAAAATAGGTTCAGCGAACGCCTAAGGGTCGCAATGAGTTCTGCTGAAAAATGGTGATTTTCACCATCACGCCACATAACAGTGGTGCAATGATTAGTATCAAAATGTGTGCTTCGGTCAGAGAATTTGGATTCATTGCAGATATAGACAACGGGCTTTCCCAATCCTTCTGCATATCCGGCCTCCCAATATGCTCCGGAATTATCGTGTGTTAAGTCTGCTATAACAAATGCCGAATCTCGAATTTTTTCTCTCATGATATTATCGATGATACCAGCTTCCGGCACATCCTTCATGGTTATGATATCGTATCCTAATTCTTCTGCTACAGGCTGTTTGATATGGTTCTCTACCAAGTTGTCAAGATTGGAAAATCCAAAAGCCAGAGCGACGAAGCCATAATGGCCGACACGTAGTCCTCTGCGTACTTCATTGAATCGCCGCCATCCATCCATGGTAAGGCGAATCCGCATGACTGCAGGACCTTGGCTGTGTGAACGATCAATCAGCTCCAGCAAGCCTTTTTGTTTTAACTCTATTGCCAATCTCATTAGGGCATTGCGGCTTGAAGCACCAATTCGCCTATGCATATCGTCCGAAAAATTCTCAACAAACTCTTCATACTTTGAGATATACAAACCTATTTCTTCGATCAACGCATCCGCCTGCTGATCGACAGTTGGAAGTGGTTGATCTGATTTCTCAATCTCTTCAATTATTTCGGTCGAAATTATCGTAGGCCGATTTTTGTTATTATGGCGAACAATTCTATGAGATAACGCTGCTAGAGTGAATTTTCCAACTTTCCGTTTTGAAATTTTCGGGTCTATATAGAAATCCCACGCTTCTTCAGTTATTCTGAAATACCCACAAACTGAACAAGAAACAGCTACCCCAATGTCAATTCTTCCAATTCTGACCTCTGGGGACTCTGCGTTCAAACAAAGCGGACAAGTTTTTTCCATTTTCAACCTGCATGAACTCGATAATAATAACTCTAGGAATTTGAAGCTGTTGGAATCAATAGCCTTCAGGCAAGGGGAGCCGCCGCCATGCCCGACACCGCACCGCAGAACCTCTCGGCCGTCGACCAGGCGGTCATCACCCAGGCGCTGATCGCCGCCGCCCACGAGATGGGGGTGAAGCTGATCCGCTCGGCCCATTCGACCATCGTGCGCGAGGCCGAGGACTGCTCGTCGGCGATCCTCGACCGGCACGGCAATGTCGTCGCCCAGTCGGAGCTGATCCCGCTGCAGCTCGGCTCCATCGCCCACACCTTCGGCCCCTGCGCCGCCGCGTATCCGCCCGAGGAGCTGGTCGAGGGCGATTTCTACATCACCAACGATCCCTATCAGGGCGGCCAGCACCTGCCCGACGTCTTCCTGTTCACGCCGATCTTCGTCGACGGACGGCTGCTCGGTTTTTCGGCGACGGTGGCGCACCACATCGATCTGGGCGGCGGCGCGCCGGGGCTGAACCCCGACGCCACCGATATCCATCAGGAAGGCATCGTCTTCCCGCCGACAAAGTGGAACCTGGCCCGCGACTGGCGCAATGACGGCCCGCTGCAGCGCTTCGTGCGCGCCAATATCCGCATGCCCGACCACACCATCGGCGATTTCGAGGCGCAGTTCGCCGCCAACGCCATCGGCGTGGAGCGCGTGCGCGAGCTCTGCGCCCGCCACGGCGCCGCCCGCCTCGAAGCGGCGATGGACGAGATGCTGGACTATGCCGAGCGGCGCATGCGCCAGGCCCTGGCGGCGGTGCCCGACGGCACCTATGAGGGCGAGGACTTCCTGGACGACGACGGCCAGGGCAGCGGCCCGCTGCGCATCGCCGCCCAGGTCACGGTGAAGGGCTCCGACATCCGCGTCACCTTCGACGGCAGTGCGCCGCAGGTGAAGTCCAACATGAACAACCCCTTCGCCTCGACGGTGGGCGCGGCGCTGTCAGTGATCAAGTCGGCGCTGACGTCCGCCGACCTGCCGTTCAATTCCGGCTGCGCCCGGGCCATCACCGTGGAGGCGCCGGAGGGCTCCATTCTGAACCCGAAGGCCCCGGCGCCGGTGCGCGCCAGGCTGCTGCCCAGCTACCGGGTGTTCAACGCGGTGATGAAGGCGCTCGCCCAGGCCGCGCCGGAGAAGGTCATCGCCGCCGGCTACGACACCACCTATGCCTGCTGCCTCAGCCATCTGGGCCCGAAGGGCTACAACATCTATCTGGAGATCTTCGGCGGCGGCTATGGCGCCGGGCCCCGGAGCGACGGCTGCGACGCGGTCGACAGCCCGCTCAGCAATTGCGGCAACATCCCCGTCGAGAGCCAGGACATGAGCTATCCGTTCTTCCGGGTGCTCGACTACAGCCTCGTGGCCGGTTCGGGCGGCGACGGCGAACACCGCGGCGGCCTCGGCTTCCAGCGGGTCTACGAGATCCTGGACGACGACGTCACCTTCGCCGCCTATGGCGACCGCTTCATCATCCCGCCCGAGGGGCTGTTCGGTGGCGAGGCGGGCGGCAAGGCCTCCGCCTGGGTGATCCGCGGCGGCGAACGGATCGAGCTCCGCTCCAAGCTGTCGATGGCGATGAAGAAAGGCGACCGGCTGGTGGTCCGGACCGGCGGCGGGGCCGGCTACGGCGATCCGGCAAAGCGTCCGGCGGCGCTCCGCGAGCGCGACTTCATCGACGGCTACGTCTGAGGCGGGGAGCGGATCTGGCGCAGGCGTCCGAAGCCCGGAGCGCTCTGCGAGCGGCCCGAAATCACCTGGCGTGCTCGGGCTTGACCCGAGCACCTGTGAACCGGACACGCCACGACGCAGGCCCTCGGATCAAGTCCGAGGGCGGCAAGACTGGATGGATCAATCGAACCTTGGTGTGCCCTAACCCTGGCCGGCGCGGCGGCGCGGTTCCTCGTCCAGTTCGCCGGCCATCTCGCGCAGCTTCGCCTTCTGGATCTTCACGCCGTTGGCCGACTGGGTGACAGGGAAGGCGTCGAGCGGCACGGCGCGGGCGGGCACCTTGTACTTGGCCAGTCCCGCGGCGCAGTGAGCGATCACCGCCGCCTCGTCATAGCCGGCCCCCGCCGGAATGACGAAGGCCACAGCGCGGTTGCGGCCGCCGACATTCGCGCCGACCACCTGCACGTCCTTCACCGACGGATGCTCCAGCAGGCGCGCCTCGATCTCCGCCGGCGCGGTGAGGAAGCCACCGAGACGCAGCACGTCGCCCATGCGGGAGAGATATTCGAAGCCGCCCTCCTCGGTCATCTGCGCCAGGTCGCCGGTGCGGATGAAGCCGTCGTCGGTCAGCGTCTTCGCCGTTGCCTCCGGGTTCAGGAAATATTCCATCATCATCGACGGGCCCCGCGCCTCCAGCTCGCCCGGCTCGCCGACGCCGAGCAGCCTGCCCGACTCCGGATCGCGCACGCGGACCGCCGCCGTCGGCGCGATGGGGATGCCGCCGCCGCGCTTGCGCACCGCGACGGGCGAGCCATCGGGCCAGCGGGTGAACAGCGCCTGCACCTCCGACATGCCGTAGACGCCGGTGATGTACATGCCGCGCTGCTCGGCGCGCTCGACGATGTCCTCCAGCGCCGCGTTGAACAGCGCGTAGATGCCGGAACGGAAGGCCGGGAACGGCGTCTGCTCGCCCGCCGCCTCTTCCAGCATCATGGCGTACATGTCGTCGGAACCCGCGGTGTGGGTGACGCGGTGCGCCTTCATCAGCCGGACGGCCTCCGGAATGTCCAGATAGGGCATGGTGACCATGGTCCGGCCCGAGGCGATGGCGCCCATGGACTGGGTCAGGCCGAAGACGCCGCAATAGGGCATGGCCAGCAGGTGGACCACATCTTCGCCCCGCCAGCCGAAGCTGTCGGCGATCTGCAGGCCGTGATCGGCGATGGACGACTGGTGATGCAGGACGAACTTCGGTTTGCTGGTCGTGCCCGAGGTGGTGAAGATCGCGCAGCCGAGACCGTCGTCCGCGTGATCCTCTTCAAGCTCGGCATGGGCGGCAAGGTCGTCGTAGGACACGGGCGTCGCCTCGGGGACGGGCGAGACCGCCGGCGCGCCATCCTCCGAATAGACGATCAGGTGCTCCAGGCCCGCCAGCTCCCCCGGGTCGATGCCCGCCAGGATCTCGTTGAAGGCGATGCCCTTGAAATCGGGCCAGTAGATCATCGCTTTCGCCCCGGCACGGCTGACGATGTCGCCGACCTCGACCGAGCGGTAGCGGGTGTTCACCGCCAGCGCGATGGCGCCCAGCCGGGCGCAGGCGAAGAAGACGGCGAGGTAGGCCGGCGCATTGGGCAGCCAGATGGCGACCCGGTCGCCCTTGCCCACACCCAGCGATTTCAGTCCGGCGGCGACGCGGCGGGACTGGGCGGCGAGTTCGGCATGGCTCCATTCCCGGCCCTGATAGACCAGGACGGGGCGGCCTTCGGCGCGTTTCTCGGCGATGCCGAGCAGTTCGGTCAGGTTTGTCATGCGGGAATGTTAGAACCGGGCCGGGCCGGGCCGCAATCGCTGCCGAGTCAGGCCGGGGCTGCTTCCCGCGCGGGGCGGTCGGCCATGACCAGGCCCAGGGTCTCGCGCACGTCGCGGACCTCGGCCTTGTCCAGCACGCCGTGCGCCTTCATCGCCCGGTGGGCAGCGGGCAGATTGTAGAAGGGAATGGCCGGGTACATGTGGTGCTCGACGTGAAAGTTCACGTGGAAGGGGAAGAACAGCCAGAGCAGCCAGCGGGGCCCCAGATTGGTCCGGGCGGCGGTCAGCGGCGAGGCGAAATCCGTCACCGCGCCATGCTCGCAGATCGCCCGGAGCCGGAGCAGCGGCTGCAGGAAGGTCACCAGCGGCACGGCCCAGAGCAGCAGATACTCGAGCAGGAATCCGCCGGCGAAGGCCACGACGGGCATCGTGGCGTGGAAACCCAGCACCCACCAGCGGTCGGCCCGGGCCGCGGCGCGGAGCGCTGGCGAGGTGTCGTCCAGCGGCCGGTTCGGGCCGCCCGCCTCCGCATTGATCGCCGGCGCGCCGAAGAAATAGCGGTAGGTCTTCCAGGCGGTGACCCCGAACAGGTCGAAGAACAGCTTCTTCAGCAGGTAGGCCCGCCCGCGCGGATAGCCGGCGTTCAGCGGGATGTCCGGATCCTGCTTCCCGTACAGATGATTGTGGTGCAGCCGGTGGACCACGCGGTAGGTCGGCATGGAGATGCCGACGATGCCGCCGGCGATCCGCCCGACGAGGTCGTTCCAGCGGCGGTTCTTCAGCAGGCGGTAGTGGGCGGCGTCGTGAGCGATGACGAAACAGGCCTGCTGGCGCGTCGCGATCAGCAGCATGGCCAGCACCGTCACCGCCGGATGCCAGGCCCAGACGGCGGCACCGAGGATCAGGGCGATGGCGCCGAAGAGCTCGGCCACGCCGGCCCAGCCCTTCGCGTCGTCCTGGCGCGTCAGTTCCTTCACCAGCGCCGGCGGCAGCCCGGCCCGGCGCGTGTCCTCGCGAAAGTTTTCGCCCGTGTTCATGGCCGCCCTTATAGCGAAGTCGTCCGCGCAAGGGAATGTGACCACCGCGCCCGTTGCACCGCGAGCGGCTCCGGCCACGTGGCGGGCATGACTGGAAACACAGTGGAGTCGAAGTCATGAAACGCCTGATCCCGATGACGTTTGCCATCCTGACCCTGGCCGCGACAGGCGCCTGCGAAGGCGTCGGGTCCCGGACTCCCTTGCCAACCGACCAGCCCTCGACCAACTCGCCCACCTGAGCCCACGATGACCCCAGGGACACCCAGAGACCGAGTCATGAAACGCCTGACTGTGATCATCGCGGCGGCCGCCGCGCTGGCCCTCGCCGCCGGCTGCGCCGGCGTGGAGCGCGATCCGATACCTCCCGAGAACATTCCGACCCGGGCCGACCCGTGAAATGCGGGCCGGTCGCGGCGACGGATTGGCCCTTCTGACAGCGCCGTGCCATCCTCTCCGCCGGGCGCGAACCGACGGGGAGGACGGCGATGAAGTTCGGCGGCATGGTGGCGACGAAGATCGACGACTGGGCGATCTTCCGGGAGCTGGAGGCGCTCGGCTACGACCACGGCTGGGCGCCCGACAGCCAGATGATCTGGTCGGACTGCTACGCCACCCTGGCGCTGGCGGCGCACCACACCAGCCGCATCCGCCTGGGCACCGGCGTCGCCATCGCCGGCACGCGGCTGGCGCCGGTGACCGCGCATTCCATCGCCTCGATCAACAGGCTGGCCCCGGGCCGGACCTTCATCGGCATCGGCACCGGCCACACGGCGATGCGCATCATGGGCGCCCGGCCGGTGAAGGCGAAGGCCTTCCGCGACTATCTCCGCGTGGTCCGCGGCCTGCTGGCCGGCGAGGAGGTGGAATTCGAGCACGATGGCGAGACCCGCCCGATCCGCTTCCTCGACCGGGAGCTGGAGTGCCTCAACCTGGACGATCACGTCGACATCTACGTCGCCGCCAACGGCCCGAAGGCGCTGCGCGCCGCCGGAGCGTACGGGGACGGTCGCATCTGCGCGGGCAACGAACCGCTGGGCGTGCTGGCCAGGAACCTGGAGACCGTGCGCGAAGGCGCGGCCGAGGCGGGGCGCGAGATCGGGCCCGACTTCCACACCGCCGCGCTCACCTTCGCCTGCGTCCTGCGCCCCGGCGAGAAGCTCACCGACGAACGGATTATCGACGAGGTGGATTCGGCGGTCGTCTCGACGCTCCACTACTGGTTCGAGCTCTATCAGGAATGGGGCCGCGACGACTTCGTCTCCGACCGGGTGCGCGGCACCTGGGAGGACTACAAGGCCCATGTCGAGTCGACGATGCCGGCGGCGCGCCGCCACCAGATGCTGCACCGCGGCCACTGCGCCTTCTGCCCGCCGGAGGAGCGCCGCTTCGTCACACCCGACATGATCCGCATCGCCGGCGGCCTGGTGGGCGAGCCCGACGAGATCGTCGAGCGGCTGGGTCAGCTCGAGCAGGCCGGGCTGAAGGAGGTGACGCTGCTGCCGCCCGCCGCGCACATGCGGTCGAACTTCCGCGACTTCGCCGATCAGGTCATGGCGCGGGTCAGGTAGGGGCCTGGTCCGCTTCCGCCGGATCGACGCCGATCTCCTCCAGCGCCTGGCGGGCGAGGCGGAAGGCCTCGACGCCGGCGGGCGCACCGCAATAGACGGTCATGTGCAGCAGCGCGTCCTTCATCTCGGCGAGCGTCACGCCGTTGTTGACGGCGCCCTTGACGTGCAGCTTGAACTCCGTGCCCCGGCCGAGCGCCGCCAGCATCACCAGGTTGAGCAGGCTGCGGTCGCGGCGCGAGAGCGTCTCCTGCCCCCAGGCGGCGCCCCAGGCGCTGGCCGTCACCCAGTGCTGGAAGTCGCGGTTGAAGGCGTCCGCGGACGCCATGGCCTTCTCGACATAGGCCTCGCCCAGCACCTCCTTGCGGATCTTCAGGCCCTTCTCGAACAGCTCGTCGCTCATGGTTCTCTCCCCTCGCGCGGTGATTTGCGCCAGACTAGCCGAAAATCGGACGGGAAACGGGGGGGCAGCCATGACGACGCCACACGAATTCGAGGTCTACGCCATCAAGTACGCCGAGCGGGAGGCGCGCCGGGGCGATCACTTCATCGGCGGCGACCCGCATGACGCGCCCATGGACATGGACTACTTCGTCTGGGCGCTGAAGCGCGAGGGCAAGGTCTGGGTGGTCGACACCGGCTTCGACGCACTCGACGCAGAACGCCGCAACCGCCGGCTGGTGCGCACGGTGCGCGAGGGACTGGCGCTGGTCGGCGTCGACAGCCACCAGGTCGAAGACGTCATCGTCACCCACCTGCACTACGACCATATCGGCGGCTACGAGCATTTCCCCGCCGCCCGCTTTCACCTGCAGGACCGGGAGATGGCCTACGCCACGGGCCGGCAGATGACGCGCCCGGCGATCGCCCACGCCTACACCCCCGAGCACATCGCCGACCTCGTCTTCCGCGTCTTCGAGGGGCGGGTGGAGTTTCACGACGGCGAGGCGGAGCTGGAGCCCGGCCTGTCGGTCCACTGGGTCGGCGGCCATACGGCGGGTCTGCAGGTGGTGCGGGTGATGACGCGCATCGGCTGGATCGTGCTCGCCTCCGACGCCAGCCATTACTACGAGAACATGGAGGCGGACCGGCCCTTCGTCATCGTCTGGAACCAGGGCGAGATGCTCGACGCCTTCCGCACCATGCGCCGCCTGGCCGGCGATCCGGCCTGGATCGTGCCCGGCCACGACCCGCGCGTCTTCGAGCGCTACGACCCGCCGTCGCCGGAGCTGGAGGGCAAGATCGTGCGCCTCGACGCGGAACCGAAAGGCGGTTGATGCCCTGCCGCAGCCGCGCGCGGTCGAGGTGGACCTCTACCCGCCGAGGCGCTACATACGCGCGAATTCCACGCGCGCGCGGCCGGGCCCGCCGCGCCCCTCTGCCAGCGGAGCGAGAAGACCATGAGCGGATCGTCAGACTACAAGGTTGCCGACATTGCCCTTGCCGACTGGGGGCGCAAGGAAATCGAGATCGCCCAGACCGAGATGCCCGGTCTGATGGCCTTGCGTGAGGAGTACGGCGCGGAGCAGCCTCTGGCCGGGGCGCGGATTGCGGGCTGCCTGCACATGACGATCCAGACGGCGGTGCTGATCGAGACGCTGACGGCGCTGGGCGCCGAGGTGCGCTGGTCGTCGTGCAACATCTTCTCCACCCAGGACCAGGCGGCGGCGGCGATCGCGGCCACCGGCGTGCCGGTGTTCGCCTGGAAGGGCATGGACGACGACGAGTTCTGGTGGGCCATCGACATGACCATCGAAGGCCCCGACGGCTGGCGGCCGAACATGATCCTGGACGACGGCGGCGACCTGACCGCGCGCATGCACGAGAAGTTCCCCGAACTGCTGGACGACGTGCGCGGCCTCTCGGAGGAGACCACGACCGGCGTCATGCGGCTCTACGAGATGGCGCGGGCGGGGACGCTGAAGGTGCCGGCGATCAACGTCAACGATTCGGTGACCAAGTCGAAGTTCGACAATCTCTACGGCTGCCGCGAGAGCCTGGTGGACGGCATCAAGCGGGCCACCGACGTGATGCTGGCGGGCAAGCTGGCGGTGGTCTGCGGCTATGGCGACGTGGGCAAGGGCTCGGCGGAGAGCCTGCGCAGCCAGGGCGCGCGCGTCGTGGTCACCGAGATCGACCCGATCTGCGCCCTGCAGGCGGCGATGGAGGGCTACGAGGTCCGCACCATGGAGGACGTGGCCGCGTCGGGCGACATCTTCGTCACCGCGACGGGCAACAAGGACGTGATCACGGTCGAGCACATGCGCGCCATGAAGGACCGGGCGATCGTGTGCAATATCGGCCACTTCGATTCGGAGATCCAGGTCTCGGGGCTGCGCAACTACACCTGGCACAACGTCAAGCCGCAGGTCGACGAGGTGGAGTTTCCCGACGGCAAGCGGCTGATCCTGCTGGCGGAGGGGCGGCTGGTGAACCTGGGCTGCGCCACCGGCCATCCGAGCTTCGTGATGAGCGCGTCGTTCACCAACCAGGTGCTGGCGCAGATCGAGCTGTGGCGCAACCACGCCAAGTACGGCCTGGAGGTCTACGTGCTGCCCAAGCATCTGGACGAGAAGGTCGCCGCGCTGCACCTGGGCCGTCTCGGCGTCAACCTGACGAAGCTCTCCCCCGATCAGGCCCGCTATCTCGGCATCCCCGAAAGCGGACCCTACAAACCCGAACACTACAGGTACTGA